>CAZFFP010000003.1:0-90921 GCA_964518215.1 uncultured Chitinophagaceae bacterium | reverse complement strand
ATGAACTGTCGTCTGCGGTCTGTCGTCCGTTAACCACTATACAAATGCCTTCAACAGTAACTCTAACATCTAAATCAGCCTTCAGAACCCTTCCATCATATCTCCGCCATCGGAAGGCGCTCCGCCCCTGCCCTTTCTGCGATTGCTCCAATTATCGCTGCTGCCAAAACGATAATCGAATGAAAACACCACAATGCGCGATTCGCGCTGCCGCCAGAAGTCTTGCTCAAAGTTGGGCTGGTCTTGTGTGAAAGCAAATCTGCGGGTAAAGAAAATATCTTGTGCGCTGATGGTAACGGTGGCTTTCTTTTTCAGAATATCTTTTTTCACCGCCAAATCAATATGCCAAATGGGCTTCATGAAACCCTGCGCAAATGGGAATGGTCCTCTGTAACTGAATATGGTTTGAAATGCAGCGTTGTTCCAAAATTTGAAATTGTTGGTGTTTTTAATATTGTAACTAAACCCTCTGTTGTTGAAAGCAGCATCAAGACTTTTGCCATTTACAAACTGTTGAAAGCCGTTGAAACTCGAAGTCATATCCCACCACTTGAGCCAATTATTTCTCACAATCGTTTCTACACCGTAGGAAAACGATTTGTCTAAATTTAAAAAAGTGGTCGTTGAAATTCCTTCAGCATCAATCGTGCGGATGCGGTTGATATTATTATTGGTTTGGCGATAATAAACAGTAGCCGAAACGAAATGTTTTTGAAAAGATTTCAGCCATCCCGCTTCTATAGAATGAAAAATTTCGGGTTGCAAATCGGGGTTTCCGACACGCAGATTATAAGGGTCTGAAACATCCTGAAAAGGAATCAACTGCCGAAACCACGGGCGGCTGATGCGCATGGAATAATTCAATTGCAACTGATGGTCGTTCTTCAATTTATAAGAAAGAAACCCCGAAGGAAACACATTGAAATATTTGTTGCTCACCGTGGCTTCGGGCGAACCAATCGAAATCATGCTGCCATCAATAATGGTTTGCTCGGCTCTTAAACCAAACTGGTAGTTTAGGTCTTTCAGTTTGCTTTCAAAAGTCAAATAAGCGGCATAAACCTGCTCTGTGTATTGAAAATCCTGATTGCCAATAAATGGGTCTAACTCGAAATTTCCTGTAAGCGTATCTAAGTTTTCCAACAAATAATCTCCCGTGATATGACGAACGGTTGACTTGGCTCCGGTTTCAATTTTGCTTGATTTGTTAATCGGATGAGCATAATCTGCCTGAATCAGCAACATTTCAGTAGTGCCTCTGTCTACGTTTCGCTGCGAAAAACTAAACGGAAAATTTCCAATCGTATAATCATACATTAGCCATTCATCAAAAAAGAAAAAATCTTCATCGCGGTTGTTGCGCGAAACGGTGGCATCCATGGTGAATTCTTGTCGGGGCTTTTTGAAAGTGTGCCTGTAATTCAATCCGGCTTCTAAATTTTGCGACCTGCGTTCATTTTCGGTAGTTCGAAATATTTCTGAAAACAACGCATCATTTCCATCATAATTCAAAAAGCGAACTGTTTCAGGAATGTCGGATTTGTCTTTGGAAAAGGAAAAATTTGCTCCAAGCGTATTGCTTTTGTTAATGAAATATTCACCTGTCAGCCGCACATTGTGATTCAAAGGTTTGCGTTCGCCATTCACCAATTGCGCAGAGAAAAAAGTGGTATCGGTAAAAATATTTTTTCTGCTATTGGAGCCTTCATAAAAACGAGGGTCGTAACGCAACGCATAACTCGCTCCTACACTGAAATTTTTATTTCGATAATTGAGCGCTGTATTCATGCTCGCTTTGTTATACACCGTCCAACTGGCGCCTACATTACCGCTGATGTTTTCTTTCTCGTTTCTTTTCGTAATGATATTGATGATACCCGAAGAGCCTTCTGCATCATATTTTGCCGATGGGTTGGTAATGATTTCGATACTTTGAATGGTATTGGCAGGAATCTGTTGCAAAATCTGAGCGCGGTCGCCACCGGCAATGGTAGAAGGTTTTCCGTTGATAAGAATGCTCACATTTTCGCTGCCTCGCAAACTCACGTTGCCGTCCACATCCATATCTACCGATGGAATATTTTGCAGCACATCGGTAGCCGTGCCGCCTATGGTGGTAATATTTTTATCAACGTTATAAATTCTTTTGTCTGCCTGTTGCTGAATGAAAGGCTTTTCGGCAGTTACTTCCACGGCTTCTAATTTCTTAACATCGGGCTGCAAAAAAATATTGGGCATGTTTACACTATTGCCTGCTGAGGGGAAAGCAAATGATGAAGAAAAAGCATCTTTAAATCCGAGCGATTGCGCTTTCAGAATATAATTTCCGGCAGTAATGCCCTGAATGGTATAATTGCCATTTACATCGGTGGCGCTGCCTTTTACAAAAGTTGAATCGGGCAATTGCAGCAAACTCACCGCGCCAAAAGCCACAGGGCTTCTATCTTGCTGAGATATAATTTTTCCCGAAACGGAAAAGTTTTGAGCGTTTGTTATGAAAGGAAACCAACAAAAAACCGAAATGAGTAATAAAAATAGCGTTGAAATATTTTTCATTGAATGCGCATAGAATGGTTAATAGACATTATTAAAAGTGAAAGGTTTACTATTTGATTGGAAAGGTATAAATAATGAATGACTACATTCATTATTCAAAAATTTCGCGCAATTTATTTTCAAGCAACAGTCCTCTCAAGCCATAATCAATAATTATCCCATCGGGGTTTATCAAAACACTTTGCGGCACAGATAAAAATCCCAGACGATTAGCAATGCTGTTTTCATCTTTCCATCCTTTCAGGTCGGAAAACTGCGTCCAGTTGATGCTGTCTTTCTTTATGGCATCTTTCCACTTTTCCGAATCGTGGTCTATTGAAAATGAAACAATCTGAAAGTTTTTGTCGGCATATTTTTCAAACAAATTCCTCAATAAAGGATGTTCGGCACGGCAAGGTTTACACCAGGATGCCCAAAAATCTAACAAAATATATTTCCCCTTTACATCCTTTAAACTCAAATTTTGACTGTCGGGAGTAAAAGCAGAAATATCAATCATTTGATTTCCTATGCGCATCCATGACATTACATCAAGTTTCTCCATTATGTATTTTCCGGAAAAACTTTTTTGAAAAAAACTGTCTGCTTTTGAAAAATACTCCTTCAGTTCTTCAGAAGTAAACAACTTGGAAAGATTTGTAATACTCATCCCGAAAAGAAAAACACCGGCATTTTTCGGATGGTATTTTTCAATAGTCTCCACGATTAATTGCCGCTTCATGAAGTAAACCGAATCTATTGACAAATTGAGGTTGTTGTCTAAGCGGCTTAACTCGTCCAAAAGTTTATAGTATTCATTATTCACCAAAAGTTTTTCGTTAGGCAGCAATTCATATCCTAAGTATGAAGTCTTCTCGTCTGTTAATGGATTAGTAATAAATCTTGAAATGGTATCGAATTTTAAGTGATATACACCCGTATCAATAAAAATATTTGAGAAGAATCGAATGTTGCTTTCGGAACTGAAACCGAATTTGGCAACGCTATTAAGATTACCCCTCCAGTTAAATGCTCCATCAATGGCAATCGTGCTGTCAACCTTAATACCATTGATGTGTATATACACTTTGCTTTCGCCCGAAGCATTGGCAAAATGGCAGGAGAGAACGGTATTGTGTGTTTGTGAAAAAATATTATCAGCAACAAAAACAAATGTTGCAATAAGAATGAAATTTTTCACAACTGTCTTTTTAAAAATTTTACTAACGAATAAAATAAACTCAAATGTCTTTAAAATATTTTTCATCATATAAAAATATTCTACTTAAAAAACCTTTTCTAAATACAATAGTTGTTCAATTTTATTTATGAATTCTATAGTTGTAGAATTATAAAAATAAACTGATTCACAATTATTTTATTCTATTGTTTAGTTTTTCGAGAAGAATTGCCATGCTTTTGTCTTAAATACCTTATCGACCAAAAACAAAAAAGCCCCGAAGTTTTTCGGGGCTTTTTTTATTGAGCAATAATGCTCCATATTAAATGACTGCAAATACTGCAATTACAAAAAGGAACAACATTAACCAAAAGAACAACCCGATGGCACCTAAAATGATACCTGCCAAAGCCATACCTCTTCTGGATGTGCCCCTTTTAAGTGCAATGACACCGGTTACAATTGCGCCAATTCCAAACAGGAATGAACCATAGTATGTTACCCAGGTTAATATACCCGCGCAAAGCGAAACAATGGCAAGAATATCAGCGGTATCCATAGTGCCACCGCGTTTGGCTACATAGCGTTTAAGAATTTTATTGAACATTTTGATTTTCAGCTTGTCCATCAGCGACAATTTTTCTTTGTTGCCGGTAAGTTTGTCCAAATGGTCCGATTGTTTGGTAAGCGACTTGCGGGCAAACTTGTTATCGGTGTTGGCTACCAGTTCTTTCAATCCGTTGGAAAACAATTCAATATTGTTTACAGGCTCGGTTGCGGCAGTAGTAACTTCTGTGCCATGCTCAACAAGCGACAGTTCAGCGTTGTTTTGTTCAATAGCCGATATGGTTGCGGTGGCTATTTCAACCGGAGTTTCTTCTGTAAGAATTCTTACCGAAGGTTGAGGGGCAACCATGCTCACTTCAAGGTCTGAATTTTTGGTGGCAAGCTGATTACCGGTGCTGCAAGAGAACATCGTGATACTCGTTGCAAATGCTGCGAAATAAAGTGTGATTTGTTTCATGGTGAAGTTTTTTTGGTTATACAATATTAAAAACAATGAAGTAAACTATTTCAATTTAAATAATATGCCTAAAAGTAGGATTTATTTATGGGGTAAAAATACAGAAAACATTATCGAATTAATAAATGATTTTTTGAACATAAAAATGTTCAAAATTTCATGATAAATTACGAATACTACTCTATACAAAGTCATTGATAATTGCTTCAACAGAAATTTTCTTCACCAAACCCTGCAAAACATTGCCGGGTCCTATTTCAAAATAGCGCGAAAAACCCGCAGCAGACATGTTTCTGATGGTTTGTGTCCATCGCACGGGAGCAGTAAGTTGTAATACTAAGTTTTTTTGAATTTCGACCGGGTCTGTAACTCCTTGTGCATTGAAATTTTGAAAAACAGGACAAATAGGCGGGAAGAATGTAGTTTGCGCAATAGCTTCTTCCAACTCTTTGCGGGCAGGTTCCATCAATGGAGAATGGAAAGCTCCGGCAACATTAAGCGGCAACACTCTGCGCGCGCCCGATTCTTTTAAAAATACGGTTGCTTTTTCTATTCCTGAAAATGTTCCTGAAATCACCAACTGTCCGGGGCAATTATAATTGGCAGGAACTACAATATCGTCTGTTACTTTCGCACAGGCTGTTTCTACTAAATGGTCGTCCAGGCCAATAACGGCAGCCATAGTGGACGGTTGCTGCTCGCAGGCTTTTTGCATGGCTTCGGCACGTAAGGAAACCAATTTCAAGGCATCTTCAAATTGTAAAGTTTTATTTACGGTCAATGCAGAAAATTCGCCCAAAGAATGTCCGGCAACGGCATCGGGTATCGCTTCCGATGAGGCGCTCATCGCTAATACTACCGAATGTAAAAAAACGGCAGGCTGTGTTACGCGGGTTTGTTTTAATTCTTCATCGGTGCCGCTGAACATTAAATCGGTAATTCTAAAGCCTAAAATTTCATTGGCGGTTTCAAAAAGTTGCCGGGCTTTGCTATTGCTTTCGTATAGTTCTTTTCCCATTCCGGAAAATTGTGAGCCTTGCCCGGGGAAGATGTATGCTGTTTTCATTGAAAAATTTTACCTCAAAAATGAAAAAAAATCTGATGCATAATGTTCGTTGAATTCCGCAATGCATTTGTTTTGTCAATAACATCCTCCCCCTAACCCCCTCCAAAGGGGGACAAGGTTAACCGTTATCTGCAAAGATTTTCTCTAAATGGGAATTGAACTCTCCCAACTACAATAAGTAAAAAGTCAACTGATTGCTTGACAACTCAAAAATGAAAAAAATCTGATACCAGTAAAGAGTTATTTCTTTTCAATTTGTTTTAAGAAATTTTTGCCGCCCATTTTCTGCATCATGTTCAGGCACCAATCGCGCCTACTTTGCACATAAGGTCCGGGGCGAACGGCATAGTATTTTCTCGGACTTGGAAGTATCACTGCAATAGTTGCCGCTTCTAATGCCGTAAGTTTAGCAGCAGGTTTCCCGAAATATTTTTGTGCAGCCGCCTCTGCACCAAAAAGCATATCGCCAGTTTCGGCAATATTCATATACACTTCAATAATGCGCTGTTTACTCCAAAATATTTCGATTAAAACAGTAAAATACATTTCCAACCCTTTTCTGAAATAACTCCTCCCCTGCCACAAAAAAACATTTTTTGCTACCTGCTGACTGATGGTGCTGGCGCCTCTGGTTCGTTTTCTTTTTCCCTGCTTTACTTTTTCGTTGTGTTCTATAGCCTTTTCAATAGATTCAAAATCGAAACCAAAATGGTGGGGAAATTTCTGGTCTTCGCAAGCAATAATAGCGAGCGGCAGCCATGCTGAAATTTCATGATAGCTTTTCCATTGGTAGTGAATGCTTGTTTGTTTTTTCGATTGAAAAACCGCTTCGGCTTTTCGTTGTGCCATAGTGATGGTGAAAAACGGATTCACAAACCTAAAAAGCACCACCAGCAGTATGGAAAGCAAAAAGGAAAACAAAACTGCTTTCCATAGCAATGTCCATACTTTTTTGAAAAACTTTTTCATATTATTGAAGCACAATCAAATTTACATCAATGCCATATAAACATATAACCGTATCAAAAACCGCAAGATATGCTATTGCCGGAACTATCAATGCTTCGACAAAAAATATTTGGATGACTTTGCATGGTTATGCGCAGGATGCGGAAAATTTTATTTCACAATTTCAACCGCTTGCCGAACATGGCGATTATATTATTGCTCCCGAAGCATTATCACGGTTTTACACCAAAGGTTTCTTCGGTAATGTGGGTGCCAGTTGGATGACCAAAGAAGACCGCGAATACGATATTGCCGACAACAATCATTATTTGCAGAAATTGTATGAAAATGAAATAGCCCGTGTTGCTTCAGAAAAAACTATTCATCTATTAGGGTTCTCGCAGGGCTCCACTACTTTGTGTCGTTATGTATCATACATGAAGCCTACGTTTCATCATTTATGGGTGTGTGCGGGCGATGTGCCGGAAGATTTGAACTGGGAAAACTTTAAAGCATTAACTGATTCTGCTTCTTTTCATCTCCTGCTGGGTAAAAATGATACTCTCGTAACTACCCAAAAAATTGAAGAATGTTTTGAACGTTTGAAACGCTACAAAATTCAGTATTCGTTGCACGAGTTTGACGGAGGACATGAAATTGATTTGCAGTATTTGTTGAATGTTTCTTCGGGAAAATAATTTTTAACGAGAGTGAAATTAATGTCATAAAAAATTACTCCTGGAACTTCTCGTGCAGTTTTTCCAAGAGATAGTTTTTGAGTGGCTCAATAGTTATTTTCTCGATTACTTCGCCTACAAAAGCCTGAAACATGATTTGTTTGGCGGTGTCTTCGCTTAAGCCTCTCGATTTGAGATAGAACAAAGCGTTTATGTCCATTTGCCCGATGGTAGCGCCATGACTGCATTTCACATCATCGGCAAAAATCTCCAACTGTGGTTTGGTATTGATGGTGGCTTCTTCGCTGAGCAAAATGTTTTTATTGCTTTGAAAAGCGTTGGTTTTCTGCGCGTCTTCTCTCACCATAATTTTTCCGTTGAACACTCCGGTAGATTGTCCGTCCATCAGACCTTTATATAGTTGATTGCTCAAACAATTCGGCACGGCATGGTCTATCAGTAAATGATTGTCCACGTGGTCTTTTCCGTTGAGCACATACACCCCATACAAATTGGCTTCGGCATTTTCACCGCTGAATTTCACAGATAAATTATTACGCACCAAATTGCCACCGAAATTTATGGTATAGGTATTGAAACGAGCGTATCTGTCAATGACTGCCGAAGTAGTTCCTATATGATGATAGCCCGACTCATTCATGATTAATTTGTAAAAATCCAACTGTGCATTTTCTTTTACTACTACTTCCGAAACCTTATTGCTGAAAGCATTGTCCCCTTCGGGATTCTGATAGCTTTCAATCACCGAAAGTTGCGCGTTTGCTTCCACAACAAAAAGATTTCTGGGTTGGGCGATGCCGTTTTCGATAGTTCCTGAAGTAAGGTAAATTAATAAAACAGGGTCTTCAACCACCGTGTTTTTTGGCACCTGAATAAAAGCGCCATCGTGAGAAAAAGCGGTGTTCAGCGCTACAATACTTTCGGTTTCGTATGCGGCAATTTTTGAAAAATATTCGTTCACCACCGGATTGTTATCGTGAAATTCTTTTTTAATATGGCTGATGCTGATATTCTTATCAATGATGTGAGAATATTGTTCTGAATACATGCCATCAATAAAAACCAGGCGATTGCTTTTAATGAAAGGGAACGTGTGAATATGAGCCACCACTTTTTCCGATGTGCCTACTATTGGCTCGTAACCTTTGCCGAACAACGGGTTCAGGTTGGTGTATTTCCATTCCTCATGTTTAGAATTGGGAATGCCGGCTTTGCTGAATGCTTCAAAGGCTTTTTGTCTGACGGCATGTGCGGGCAATGACTTTTCGCCATTTAGTGAGGCTTCAAATTCTGTAAATTTTGCCTGATATTTATCGGTGAGGTCCATTAGCTCTTCGGTTGGAAAGTTTAAAGGTTATAAAGTTATAAGGGTGGAAAGTTTAAAAGTTTGAGTGGTTAAGTGAATGATTTAAACAGGAAATATAACCTTATAACATTCGAACTTTATAACTTTCCAACAAAGCATTATTATCAAATGCTTGCTGTTTCAGCTTTCACCCAATCGTAGCCCTTTGCCTCAAGCTCGAGAGCCAATTCTCTGTTGCCGGTTTTCACAATTTTTCCATCAGAAAGCACATGCACAAAATCGGGCACAATGTAATCTAACAAGCGCTGATAGTGGGTAATGATAATAAATGCGTTGTTTTTGCTTTTCATTTTATTCACTCCATTGGCAACCACTTTGAGTGCATCAATATCAAGCCCTGAATCGGTTTCGTCTAAAATAGCCAAAGTGGGTTCGAGCATTGCCATCTGAAAAATTTCATTGCGTTTTTTTTCACCACCAGAAAAACCTTCGTTAACAGAGCGCGAAATCAGTTTTTCGTCTATCTCCACAAACTTCATTTTTTCGCGCATGGTTTTCAAAAAGTTTACCGAATCTAAAGGCTCTTTGCCTTGTGCTTTTCTGATTTCGTTCACCGATGCTTTCATGAAATTTGCCATGCTCACACCCGGAATTTCAATGGGATATTGAAACGATAAAAACATGCCTTTACGCGCACGCTCTTCGGGAGCAATCTCCAGAATATTTTCGCCCTGATAAAGAATTTCGCCTTCGCTTACTTCATAATCTTCTCTTCCCGAAAGCACATAACTCAGAGTGCTTTTGCCGGAGCCGTTGGGTCCCATAATGGCATGAACTTCACCGGGTTTCACTTCGAGGTTGATTCCTTTTAATATTTCTTTGCCGTTGATAGAGGCGTGCAGGTTTGTTATTTTCAGCATGATATTGATTTTAGAAGATTGATTGGTTTTTATTTTCTTTTTTTCCAATAATTCGGTTTGCGTTTATGATGTGCAATCGCAACAACAACTATTTTTTCATTTTCAATTTTGTAAACTACTTTAAAAGGAAATCTTTTCAAATTTGATTTTCTGAATCCTTTCGAGATTTCCTGATTTCTGTTTGGCGAGGCAACAACTGTGTCAATTACACTAAATAATTCATCAAAAAATTCAATTGTCAGCGTATGAGAAACTTCTTCATAAAAATTCGCAGCATCAAAAATTTCTTGTTCAGCCTCTTCATGAAATACCACATTAAATGCCATATTTCTTTTTGATTTTTTCTTTCAGCGCATCTAATGTTATGGCAGAATCAGGATTGGCTTTATATTTCTCCCAGCGTTCTTCGAGCATTTGCAATTCTTCTTCTGAAATTTCATAATCACTTTCTTCTTGAGTTTCAACTAAGGCTTCGAAATTCGCTTCAGACAAAAGACGCTTAATCAATTCGGCATCCTTTTCACTTTGAATTTTTATAGTGATTGTTTTCATAATTGTTGTTTTGATAAAACTGTCTCACTTCTCAAATCTCACATCTCACTACTAAACCTACCCCACGCTTCCCTCCAAACTCACCGCCAACAACTTTTGCGCTTCGGCAGCAAATTCCATAGGCAGGTTTTTGAAAACTTCTTTGCAATAGCCGTTGATAATGAGGTTCACGGCATCTTCGGTAGAAAGTCCGCGCTGGTTGCAATAGAACAATATGTCTTCGCCAATTTTTGAGGTGGTGGCTTCGTGCTCTACGGTTGCCAATTTGTTGCCAATTTCCAAATATGGAAAAGTGTGCGCCCCGCAGCGGTCGCCAATGAGCAGCGAATCGCATTGAGAGTAATTATATGCTTTTTCGGCATTCTTATTCACTTTTACCAAACCGCGATAGCTGTTTTGACTTTTTCCAGCAGAAATGCCTTTCGACACAATGCGGCTGCGGGTGTTTTTGCCAATATGAATCATTTTGGTGCCGGTGTCGGCTTGCTGATAATTATTGGTAACCGCCACCGAATAAAACTCCCCGATGCTGTTTTCGCCTTTCAGAATCACACTCGGATATTTCCAGGTAATGGCACTTCCGGTTTCAACCTGAGTCCAACTGATTTTGGAATTTTTGCCCGAACAAATACCCCGCTTGGTAACAAAATTGTAAATGCCCCCTTTCCCGTTTTTATCGCCCGGATACCAATTTTGCACGGTGGAGTATTTGATTTCAGCATCGTCTAAAGACACCAATTCTACCACTGCAGCATGTAACTGATTTTCATCGCGCATGGGAGCCGTGCAGCCTTCGAGATAACTCACATAACTGCTTTCATCTGCCACAATGAGCGTGCGTTCAAACTGACCGGTATTTTCGGCATTGATGCGGAAATAGGTAGAAAGTTCCATCGGGCAACGAACGCCTTTGGGAATATACACAAACGAACCATCACTGAACACTGCGCTGTTGAGTGCTGCAAAATAATTGTCGCGCACAGGAACTACGCTGCCCAGATATTTTTTCACCAAATCGGGATGCTCTTTTACCGCTTCGCTGAACGAGCAGAAAATAATGCCTAACTCGGCTAATTTCTTTTTATAGGTGGTAGTTACCGAAACGCTGTCAATTACCGCATCTACCGCCACGCCTGACAGTAATTTTTGTTCGGTTAAGGAAATACCCAATTTTTCAAAAGTAGCCCTCAGTTCGGGGTCCACTTCATCCATGCTTTCTAATTTTTTCTTGGGTTTAGGTGCCGAATAGTATATAATGTCCTGATAATTGATAGGCGGGTATTTCACATTGTGCCAATTGGGTTCTTTCATCTTTTCCCAAGCACGAAAGGCTGCCAAACGCCACTCCAACAACCATTCAGGCTCGTCTTTTTTGGAGGAAATAAACCTTACGGTATCTTCATTCAAGCCTTTTGGAGCCGAATCGGATTCGATGTCGGACACAAAACCATACTTGTATTCCTGAGAAGTTACTTCTCTTATAATATCTGTTTCTTCGGGCATAGCAATGTTAGTGATTGTTGCAAAAATAGCTTGTTTAGATTGAATCTAAAAAAGAAATTTTGCTTTAAATGGTTCATTTTTACAAACATTTTTTAAATCTATATATTTCTATCAAAAGTGTTATGCACTATAATGTTGAAATCGGAAGATGCATAATGTAACAGAAATATTTACTTTCATGTTGTACCGAAAATCATGTGAATTGCGATTTGGTAATTTCCGATACATTTGCGGCACATTTTAGTCAACCAAAAACTAATTTATGAGAACCAAACTATTGTCATTGATGCTTTGCATTGTGTTTTCAACGGTATACGCACAAGAAGAATTCGGAATAATAAAAGGCTCTATAAAAGATCATGATTCAAAAGAACCACTTATTGGTGTAAATATTTATTCTGACGATGGCACCGGAACCGTTTCTGATTTAGATGGCAATTATGAAGTTAAGCTCAAGCCCGGATTTTATTTAATCGAATTTAAATACATTGGTTATTCTTTAGTTTCAAAAAGGCAGAGAGTAGAAGCAGGCCAAACATATATATATGATATTCTTTTGACTTTACAGTCGCAATCGCTGGGCTTGGTGGTAGTTAGTTCCAGTAAATATGAAAAGAAAATTGATGAGGAAATTGTTTCGATGGAAGTATTGGGCGGGCAATTTGTTCAAGACTACAATGCAGTAACAGCAGATAAAGCGTTGGCGAGAATTCCGGGGGTGAACCTGGTGGGAGAGCAAATTAATATTCGTGGTGGCTCGGGTTATACGGGTGGTGCGGGCAGCAGGGTTTTGGTTCTGTTAGATGACATTCCTTATTTGGGTCCACAGAATCAGGGTGCCGATTTAAATTCGTTGCCTTTGGAAAATCTGGAGCAAATTGAAGTAATAAAAGGCGCTGCTTCTTCCATGTATGGCTCTACCGCTCTCAATGGCTTGATAAATTTTCGGACTGCCTGGCCTAAAAGTGAGCCTTTTTCAAAAGTTACCCTGTTTTTCGGCAGCTATAGCAATCCCTTTCCAAAGGGAAAAAAGGATTTGATTTGGTGGGAAAATCGTCCCATGTTCGGGGGCGGAAGTTTTGTGCATAGAAAAAAATATAAACAGTTCGATTTAGTGATTGGTGGCAGCCATAATGAAAATAAAAACTACCTGTTTGCCGGAGATACCAGAGTTTCGCGCACATTCATCAAAACCCGCTGGAGACCCAAAAATATTGATAATCTCACATTAGGATTGAATACCAACATAAGCTCTTCCGGTGGCGGCTTTTTCTTCCTTTATAAAGATTATGGCGACACTACCGGAAATCGCTTTGTTCCGGCAGCTTACCAGCCTTTAATTAATGAAAAATGTCAGTGTTTAGATAGTTTAGCTTATGTTCCACAGGAAGTAGGAAGTTTCTCGACAATTCCAATAGCAATTGACCCTTACATTACTTATTTCGACAAGAAAAATCACATGCACAGCCTGAGGGGACGCTATTATTATTTAAGGCAACGAATGAGTAACGGAGAAGATAATGACGCACAATCTATGTATGGAGAATACACGTTCCACAGCAAGCTGAAGAAATTAGGATTCGATTTTGTAACCGGAGTTGCAGGTACTTATTCTGATGTGGATAGCAAAATTACAGGGAAACGGAAGCAGCGAAATGCGGCAGCATTTCTTCAAGTTGACAAAAAATTTATTGACCGTATTACGCTCACTTTCGGTGGCAGATTTGAATACATCCAAATGGATACTTTGAAGCCTTTTTACAAACCTATTTTCAGAGGCGGCTTTAACGTGCAAGTTGCCGAAGGAACATACGTTAGAGCATCTGCCGGTCAAGGATTCAGATATCCGAGCGTTTCTGAAAAGTTTACCGAAACGGTACGGAATGGTATTCTTGTAGTGCCAAATCCCGATTTACAAACGGAATATGGCTGGAGCGCAGAGCTTGGTATTAAACAAGCGTTTAAAATTTCTAAATGGTTCGGGTATTTTGATGTTGCAGGATTCGTTACCCGATATGAAAACATGATTGACTTTATGATTGCAGGGATCTCAGCAGGTAGGCTTTCGTTTCAGGCGAAGAATGTTACTGATGCTCAAATTGCAGGTTTTGAAGTTTCAACTATTGCTCAAGGTGTTTTATTTGGTATTCCGTTCAGTTTCTTAGCGGGTTATAATTATTTAGACCCCATTGATTTGAATTTTAATTCACAAGTAGATTCTACCCGAAAAAACATTTTGAATTATCGTTTCAGGCATTCAGCCAAAGGCGATATTCAGGCTACCTACAAAAAAGTTTCATTAGGGTTAACTGCAACCTATAATAGCTTTATGGAAAATATTGAGCAGGGTTTTGAAACCGATGCTTTATCTGCCAGAGGTATTGCCCGATTCCGTAATGACCACAACAGAGGTCAGGCAATTTTTGATGTGCGGGCAGGATACGATTTTAATGAAAAAGCTAGGATTATGGTTTTGGCTAAAAATGTTGCCAACACTCAATACACTGTGAGACCCGGCTTCATTGAGCCTCCAAGAAACTATACTGTGCAGTTGAGTTATGAGTTTTAATTTGGGGTTTCTGTTTTTCCAATATATTTGCAACACCTTGAAGATAGAAATTGGTTGTTTTTTTTTTAAAACACTGAATAATGCCGAAGTGGTGGAATTGGTAGACACGCACGTTTCAGGGGCGTGTGATAGCAATATCGTGCGGGTTCGAGTCCCGCCTTCGGCACTAAGGGTTTCAGCGAATTAACGCTGAAACCTTTTTTATTATTTGCATACCATTTGCACTTCGGCATATATACAAAGTCTAAAATATAGCACACACTTTAAACCGTGGAGCAGAATCAATAATTGAATTTGGTCTAAAAACCTTTCCGCATTTTTATTTTATCATTACCCGAAAAAATATTTCTGAATATTTATTTCTCTAAACACAAGCGCTGTTTTCCCTTCTTCAATGCTCCATAGGATTCCAATAGTATAAGAAATGAACAAATAACTGTGATGAAATATTAAATGCTCCTCAGATAATCCGAGCAATTCAATAACTTCGTAGAGTTTTAAAAAATAATGTTAATGAATAAAGCGCTTACTTCTCTTTTTATTTTTTTTTGTTTTCTCCCTTCAGGCACAGCAAAATCACAATTCAAATTCAAGACTTTCTTTCGAACCTGATTTAGAGCCTTTTTATCATGGTGTTGCATCAGGCGACCCACTATCTGACAGAGTTATTATTTGGACGAGAGTTACATTGGATACGCTTACCGATGTAGAAGTGAATTGGAGAGTGGCTACAGATACTTTGTTTCAGAATATTGTAAATAATGGAGTTGCTATGGCTACTGCCGCGAGAGACTATACCGTTAAAGTGGATGTAACGGGGCTTTCGCCTGCAACCTATTACTATTTTCAGTTTGAAACCGGGGGCGCATATTCACTCACGGGACGCACCAAAACTGCTCCAACAGGCGATAATGAACATCTTCGTTTTGCAGTAGTATCCTGTTCCAACTATCAGCACGGATATTTTAATGCTTATGAAAATCTCACTTACAGAAACGATATTGATGCCGTGATTCATCTGGGCGATTATATATACGAATATGAAGCTGGTGGATATTCCGCCAACTTGAGCGACCGGGTGCATGAGCCTCAAACAGCAACAGTAACCCTTAGCGATTATCGCATTCGTCATTCACACTATAGACTCGACCATCAACTTAGAAAATTGCATCAGCAATATCCCTGGATAGTTACCTGGGACGACCATGAAAGCGCTAACGATTCGTGGGTAGGCGGTGCAGATAATCACAACCCTAATACTGAAGGCCCGTGGGCTGACAGAAAAGCGGCTTCTATTCAGGCATATCTGGAATGGTTGCCCGTAAGAGAATTTCCCGTTCCGCAGGAAACCAGAATTTACCGGAAGTTTCGCTACGGAGATTTGGCAGATATTATTGTGTTAGATACTCGTCTGGAAGGAAGAGAAGCACAATCTTCAAGTTCGGGCGTGGTGAATGATATAAACCGCACCATTTTGGGACAAGACCAATATAATTGGTTATTACAACAATTAAATGATACCACTACTCAATGGAAGGTTTTAGCGCAGCAGGTAATGATGGCGCCATTTAGATTAGTGGGCATTACAGCAAATTATGACCAGTGGGATGGTTATCCTGCCGAAAGACAAAAAATTTATGACCATGTGCTGAGCAACAATATCAGAAATATGGTGGTGCTTACCGGTGATATTCATACAGCCTGGGCAAACGACCTTCCAACAGGAAGTTATAACAGTTCTACCCGTGCCGGTGCAGCAGGAGTCGAGTTTGTTACTACAAGTATTACTTCTCCGGGCTTTCCGATTTCGGGCGGTGAATTTGCTGTTACACTTAGTAATTCTCACGTGAGATATGTAAAGCTGACTCAACACGGTTACTATATTTTAGATATTAAAAAAGACCGCACTCAAGCCAATTACTATCTCATTCAAAGTAAGTTGCAAGCAGGCAATATCAATACTTCATTCGAAACCTCTTGGAAAGTAAACAATAACGAACGGTTCCTGCGCAACGGTGATGGAGAAAATGCCGGATTAGTAGATGTGGTTCCATTGGCGCCATTTACCGTTCAGCAAATTGTTACTACAACCGAACGAGATGATATTGTGGTGATTGGTGCATATCCGAATCCTTTTGGCGAACGGTTCACGGTTCAATTTTATGTAGAAACTTCACAACCCGTTAAAGTGCGTATTATTGACCTTACAGGCAAAGTGATGAAAGAAAATTCGCTCAGCGGTTTTCAACCGGGCATCAACTATCTCAATATTAATGCTCCTGAACTGGCTCCCGGCAATTATATCTTAATTATGGAAACGCCTCAAAATGTTTATCGCAGACAATTGATGAAGCTTTGACTACTGTAGTGCAATTCTCAAAAGCTATTCGTTAGCATTGAAGCTTTAAGCTACATTATGTTTAGAAAAACAGGAAAATTTTAGGAGCAATGGCTATAAATATAATCATTACCCTAAATATGATGCTTAGAAGGGATTTTCGTTGCACGCAGATTGGTATATACTCTTGTCTGCCTTTATTCCTACTCAACGCAGTAGGAATCCTCGCTCGGCTGCGAAGGCATCACATAAGGGAGACTAAAAAGCATTGATGAAATCATAAAACCATTTTTGTAATGTAGCGCAACTCAAATGTCCTCCCTTGCGGGTAGTTGTTGTGAGTTTGCGAAGAGCCTGTCCCTAACTTGCTTCGGGAGGGCGCATGTAGGCTTTTTACTTAGGCGGGGGATAAAGTGACAGCCCCAATTTCTATGTCAGTTCTCTCAGCATGAATTGATGAAACTTAGCAGCCTTATGATATGCCCTTAAGGGAATATGGCTATTTACTATACTATACTCAATCGAAACATGGCGACATAAAAAATCAACCCGAAGTTTCAAATTAAGACATACCGTTGATTCTTGTTAATTTACAGACGAAAATTAAAAATGCAACTCATGAAAAAAATAAAACTCATAGACATTGCCAGTGCCCGCAGCGGAGATAAAAACGATGTGTGCAATATCGGTGTCATGGCTCGCAAACCGGAGCATTATGCTGTTTTACAAAAATATCTGACGGCAGATGTGGTGAAAAATCATTTCGGCAACCTTATTAAAGGCGAAGTAGTGCGCTACGAATGGTCAAATATTGAGGCACTGAATTTTGTGTGTCATGGAGCATTAGACGGAGGCGCATCGCGTTCCATGAGAATAGATACCTTAGGGAAAAATTTCAGCAGCCATTTGCTGCGCCTCGAACTCGAAGTGAATGAATAAACAGCTTTTCTGTTGCTAACCTTGTAACCTTTATTTTGTTATTGAAAACAATACTTTTTTAAACCTTTAAAAACAACCAAAAATGTCCTGGAATCCATTTAATGAACAGCACGAATTACTGCGCCAATCCATGAGGCAATTCGTAGAAACCGAAATGATACCCTATGCCGATGAATGGGAGAAAAAGAAAGAATGTCCCCGCCATATTTTTGAAAAAATGGGCGATATGGGATTTCTCGGAGTGAGTTTTCCTGAAGATGTAGGAGGTGCGGGTCAGGACCTTTGGTCTGCCGTAGTAGTTTCGTCAGAGTTGGCTTATTCTAATTTGGGCGGACTTGCCATGTCGCTCTATGCACATACATATTTGCCTTTGCCACTCATCAATGCTATAGGCACTCCCGAACAAAAGGAAAAATATTTGAAACCCGCCTTACAAGGCAAAAAAGTTGCCGCGCTTGGACTCACCGAGCCTAACGTAGGCTCCGACCTTGCCAATATTTCTACCAAAGCAGAAGACAAAGGCGACCATTTTGTGGTGAACGGAGCCAAAATGTGGATTACCAATGGCACTATGGCAGATTTCATTGTGCTTTTGGTGCGCACCGGAGAAAGCTACAATCTGAGTTTGTTGATATTCGATACCAATACTCCCGGCTTTCAGAAAATAAGAGTAGATAACAAGTTGGGGATGCACTCTTCAGATACCGGGCAATTGTTTTTCGAAAACTGTATTGTTCCGAAAGAAAATCTTTTGGGCGAAATCAATATGGGTTTCTATTATGTGATGAACAATATTCAGGAAGAGCGATTGATTGCAGCCGTTATGGGCACTTATGGCGCAGAGTGGGCTTTAGAAAAAGCCAAACAATATGCAAGAGAAAGAGAAGCTTTCGGCAAATCCATCAATAAGTTTCAGGTGATTCGCCACAAGATGGCAAGTATGGCTATTAAAATAGAAGCCTGTCGCTCTATTTCGTTCAGAGCCGTGCATGAATTTTTAGAGGAAGGTCCTGCCGCAATCGGTATTATTACTATGGCAAAAGCATTTGTATCTGAAACTTCGCAGGAAGTAATCAATGAGGCATTGCAAATTCATGGCGGCTGGGGCTACAATGAAGATTTTGGCGTAGCCCGTGCCTGGCGCGACAACCGCCTGATGACCATTGGTGCCGGCACTACCGAAATCATGAACGAAATCATCAGCAAGTTGGTAGTGGACGAAGTTTCGCATCGCAAGCAATTGATTAAAGCCAGAAAATCGGAAGGAGCTTCGGCCTAGGTTTCAGTTCAGTTTTTTAAAAAGACCGCGAGGTTAACGAAGCTAAATGGAGTGAATTTTAAAGTTGTTAGCTATTAGCCTTTAGCCATAAGCTGTAAGCCTTAAGCAGTTGGCTGTTGGCTAAAATTAAAAAGTGTATCATTCAGGAGGAACCTTTCCCTGTTCAACGCAGTAGGGAACCTCCCCAACATAGTTTAACAAAACATAAAGCCATCATTTCGAACTAAGCTGAGCGGAGTGAAGCTGCAAGCAATCTATTTCATTAGGCAGTAACCAAGCAACACGACACTCAAACGGCTTGACTAAGTATGAATTAGAAACTGAATGTGCGTTCAATACATATAAAGATTATTGATGAAAAAGACAATAGTTATAATATCAATGACATTGCTTTTGCTTGCAAACAATTTTGGATTTGCACAAAAATACGAAGAGCAACAAGTAAGAAATACTTTTAATAAATATAAGGCTGCGATTACAAAAGCTAAGGGAGAAGAAGCAGTTAAATATATTGACAATGCAACACTAAATCATTACGATTTACTATTGGACATTATTAAGAGGGAAGATAGCTTAGCTTTTCAGAAATTAAAATATATGGACAAGAAAATAGTACTTTCAATAGGGCAAAGACTGACAAAGAAGGAAGCAGAAAAATTTGATAAAACAGATCTTTTCGTTTTTGCAGTTAAAAATCGAATTGTTGGTAATACAAGTTTACCATACCAGTCAATAGGCGATGTAATAATTGATGCGGACGGTAAATCTGCGAAAGGACAGTTTGTTTCAAATGGAGATAAGAAGTCCCTATATTTATACTTTTATAAAGAAGAGGAAAAGTGGAAACTGAACTTGAGTTCAATAATTGAGAACTTAAACAGCTTGTTCTAGTTCAACTTTTTACAATCGAATTAATAATACACGAACAGAACGGCAGCACTAACTGTCAGCGTCCGCTACCCGAAACAACAGGTAGCCTCCACTCATCGTTTACAAACATCACTCAAGATAAGTAATTTCGATTTTTTTCCTTTGATGCCCGATTGGATAAACCGTGTTTAAATTCAAATATTCTTTCCAACAACTTCTGCTCTCAAAAAATACTATTTTCAATCCGTGAAATTTCTCAAAATCATTTCAGGTCCGTTACTCGGAATATTTTTCGGATGGTTGGTTTTCGGTGCCTCTGAAGATGCCAAAATTGGAGCCATGACATTTATTGTGTTTTGGATGGCTACGTGGTGGATATTTGAAGTAGTGCCGATGGCAGTTACCTCTATGATACCGGTTTTTGCATTTCCTTTACTCGGCATCATGAGCACAACGGCTACGGCATCGGTATATATGAACGATGTTTTGTTTCTGTTTGTGGGCGGATTTATGATGTCGTTTGCTATGGAAAAATGGAATTTGCACCACCGGATTGCGCTGCATATTATTTTAAAAGTAGGCACCGATGGCAGTAAAATTCTTTTGGGATTAATGCTTTGCAGTTTCGGTATTTCCATGTGGATTTCAAACACGGCAACCGTTATGATGCTCATTCCTACCACGCTTGCCATTATTTACAAACTGTCGGAAATGAACGCATCGGGGTCTGAACAAATATCGAAAGCCTTATTGCTAAGCATTGCTCATGGAGCTACTATTGGTGGTGTAGCCACGATTGTAGGCTCGCCTACCAATATGATTTTTGTGGGCTACCTGCAGCAACATTATGCCGGAGAAATGTCGGTTTCGTTTATGCAATGGTTCATTTTTGCTTTGCCTTTGAGCTTGTGTATGCTGGCATTTGGTTATTATGTATTGAAAAGAATATTTCTCAGTGGAAATAAATCAGCAACCATACAGGTAAACAAAAGTGTTTTTGAAGACGAATTGAAATCGTTGGGGCGTATGGCTTATGAGGAAAAAGCGGTGTTGGCATTGTTTGCTTTGATGGTGCTGCTTTGGTTTTCGCGTGCCGACTTGCCTTTGGGAAATTTTACTATCAAGGGTTGGAGCAGTTGGTTTAAAAACCCCACCTTCATACAAGATGGCACTGTTGCTGTTGCCGTTTCGATGCTGCTGTTTTTAATTCCATCGAAACAAAAAAATGAACCGCTGATGAACTGGGACAATGTGAAAAAACTGCCCTATTCGGTAATATTACTTTTCGGAGGTGGTTTTGCTCTTGCCAAAGGCTTTTCAGATTCGGGGCTTACAGGCTGGCTGGCAACTCAGTTGGAATTTTTAAATCATGTGCCCAATGTGGTTTTGGTCATTATCGTTTGTTCATTCATTACGTTCATTTCAGAATTTACTTCAAATATGGCAACCATACAGTTATCGCTTCCGGTGATGAAAGCCATCGCCATCAGCACGGGTATGAATCCGTTATTGATGATGATTCCCGGAACTGTAGCTGCTTCTTATGCATTTATGATGCCTGTTGGAACAGCGCCCAATACCATCATTTTCGGCAGTGAAAAACTAAAAGTGTCCGACATGGTGAAACCGGGTATATGGCTGAACATAGGAGGCATCATCATAATCACCATCTTTACTTTTAGCTGGGGCAAATGGGTCTTTGGAATTTGATTGATTATTGATTCATAATTTTACGAAAAACACATGTTGCGATGAAAATAAAAGACATTACGGATTATCTCGAAAGTTTCGCACCTACAGCCTTACAGGAAAGCTACGACAACTGCGGACTGATTACAGGCAATGCTGATTGGGAAGTGAAAGGGGTGTTGCTTTGTCTCGATTCGGTAGAAGATGTGATAGCAGAAGCCATTGAAAATGACTGCAATCTGGTAGTAGCCCACCACCCTATTGTTTTTTCGGGAATAAAAAAACTGAATGGGAAAAATTATGTGGAGCGCACACTTATTCAAGCCATTAAAAACGATATTGCCATTTATGCCATACATACCAACCTCGATAATGTGGCTACCGGAGTGAATCAAAAAATTTGCGAAAAATTAGGATTGCAACATCTTCAAATTCTTGCACCAAAAAAACAATGGCTCAGTAAACTCGTAACTTTTGTTCCTGAAACAGATGCCGAATCGCTCCGACAGGCGATTTTCGATGCGGGAGGCGGCAATATCGGCAATTATTCTGCTTGCAGTTTTAACAGCAAGGGCACAGGCACATTCAAAGGTAACAAAGCATCCAACCCGATCATTGGTGAGCGCGAAAAGCTGGAATCGGCTGAAGAATTAAAAGTAGAAATCGTTTTTCCGAAATTTCTGGAGCGTAATATTATCGCAGCGATGAAAAAAGCCCACCCATACGAAGAAGTGGCTTTTGATATTATTCCTTTGGAAAATTATTGGCAACAAACCGGTTCAGGCATGGTGGGCGAATTGGAAAAAAGCATCAGCACCGAGAAATTCCTTGAAATCATTCAGAAAAATTTAAAAGCTGCCGTGATTCGGCATACCGGTTTAGTGCATCAGGAAATTAAAAAAGTAGCGGTTTGCGGTGGCTCGGGCAGTTTTCTCTTGAATGATGCCATTCGTGGGGGAGCCGACCTATTTTTGACTTCAGACTTCAAATACCATCAGTTTTTCGATGCCGAAGGAAAAATTATTATTGCCGATATCGGGCATTACGAGAGCGAACAGTTTACAGTCGAGATATTACATGACCTTTTGAGTAAAAAATTCACTACCTTTGCCACACTTTTCTCAAAAATTAGTACTAACCCTGTAAAATATTTTTGCTGATGGCAGCAGTTAAAGAAAAAGAACTCACCGTAGAAGATAAGCTCAAAGCGCTTTACGAATTGCAAAAAATTGATTCTGAAATTGACCTGATTCAGATTCTGAAAGGTGAACTGCCCATAGAGGTAAGCGACCTTGAAGATGAACTGACCGGCTTGCAGACCCGCACCGAAAAAATCAAGGATGAAATCAAAGAATTAGAGCAATATATTGAAGAGAAAAAACTTGGAATTAAAGAGTCTGAATCGCTCATTAAAAAATACAACAAGCAACTCGACAATGTAAAAAACAACCGCGAATACGAAGCGTTGACCAAAGAAATAGAGTTGCAAAAGCTCGAAATTCAGCTTTCTGAAAAAAGAATGAAGGAAGCCAACGAACAAATTCTTCAAAAAACCCAATATCAGGACGAAACTAAAAAAGCAGTTTCAGGCAAGAAAAAAGAATTGGAACATAAGAAAGCCGAACTTGAAAAAATTATAGCCGAAACTGATAAAGAAGAAAAAGCGCTTCAAAAAAAATCTGACAAAGCTCAGAAAGACATTGAAGAAAGATTGCTTATTGCCTATCAGCGTATTCGCAGCAGCTTTGTGAACAAACTTGCCGTTGTAAAAATTGAACGCGACTCTTGTGGCGGTTGCTTCAACAAAATTCCACCTCAAAGACAATACGAAATTGCTCAGCGCAAAAAAGTTATTGTATGCGAAAACTGCGGAAGAGTTCTTGTTGATATTGCAATAGACGGAGACGCGTCATAGTTATTAGTAATAAGGTCAATACGCTCCTCTTACCTTTTTTAACATCCTCCAGTAATTGAAATCTTAAAATGGTTCTGTTTAAAACAGAACCATTTTTCATTTTACCTTATCAAAGTAATCGAACTTCTCTTTTCGAGTATCTTATCGTAGTTGCGTATGCGGTATTTTACGTGAAACACATATACTCCCGGAGGCAAATCTCTGCCTTTAAATTTGCCGTCCCAACGGAAATCATATTGGTCAGATTCAAACACTTTTTCGCCCCAACGGTCAAATATCATGATATTGAATTGAACAGCTTCGCCAATGATTCCGTCTAAAGCAAACTCATCATTCAAGCCATCGCCATTGGGCGAAAAAGCACTGGGAGCATAAACTGTCGGAACAGGTAAAACCGTGACATAAACCGAATCGGCAGCTTCGCATCCTGCTGTGTTGAAAGCGGTAACAGAATACCAGCCCGATTCATTAACGGTGAGCGAAGGAGCGCTGCAATCGTTGCACGACAAACCCGTGGAAGGTTCCCAGTAGTAACTCACATTTGCTGAAGGTGAAGCGGTGGCACTAAGCGTAATAGTTGTTCCTTTAGTTACTGTATCCGGTGCGGTTATGCTTACTGTTTGCGTAAAAGTATAAGTAATGCTGTAAGAAGATTCAGCGGAACAGCCATTCGCGTCAGTAATGGTTACCGTATAGCTTCCCGGAATTAAAAATTCCTGATTATTTAAAGCGCTGCCGTTCGACCATTCGTAAATTATGGTTCCGGTATTGCCCGTTACTGTAATATTGATAGCGCCATCTTCAGCAGGCGGACAAGACGCATTAGATACATTTGCCGAAATATTCAATACGGCTCCTACACTAATATTATACGATTCCGAAACAGAACATCCATTGGCATCGGTAATTGTTGCCGAATAATTTCCGGGCAATAAATTATTTCTTGTTGTTCCATTCATATTATCTGACCATACAATATTGTAGGCAGGATTGCCGCCTGTAATCTGCAATGAAATATTTCCATCGGAAAAACCTGCACAACTTTCGTTTACAATGCTTGCAGCAACAACAATGGCATCGGGAGCGGTAATGGTTGTGGACGCGTTAGCAGAACAATTAGAAACGTCTTCTACAGTAACCGAATAATTTCCGGAAGCAAGATTATTTCTGTTTTGATTCACATCATTGTCGTTCCAGATAAAACTATAAGGTGGTGTGCCTCCCGATACTGCGGCAGTAATGCTGCCGGTGCTTTCATTTCCGCAGGCAATATCAACAGCAAGAAGCGAAACTATTAAAGCTGAGGGTTCTGCAATATTTGCAGAGGCAGTTGCGGTGCAACCCGAAGTGTCTGTGGCAGTAATAATATAATTTCCTTCCGAAAGATTATTTCTGTTTTGATTTTGGTTGCCATCGTTCCATTCAAAAGAGAAAAAACCGTTACCGCCTGAAACTGAAACTGTGATACTTCCATTATTGGCTCCATTGCAAGTGATGTTCGATGTAACAGCATTGATGAAAATGGCAGCAGGCTCCGTAATGGTTTGCAACACTAACGATTCACAGTTGTTTGCATCTGAAACCGTAACCGAGTAGGTAGCGCCCGAAAGATTCGTTCTGTTTTGATTTTGATTGCCATCGCCCCAGATAAAATCATAAGGAGCAATGCCTCCCGAAACAGTGAGCGATATGCTTCCATCATTATTACCGAAGCAGGTAATATCCGTATGTGCCACTGTTACCGTCAATGCTGCTGGCATGGTAATGGTGTATGAATCAGTTTCTGAACACCCATTATTATCAGTTACAACCACATCATAGTTTCCCGCGGGAAGGTTGGTTCGGTTTTGATTCAGATTGCCATCGTTCCAAACAAAATCATACGTGCCTGTTCCACCCGAAATGTTCAGCGTAATGCTTCCGATATTATTTCCGGCACAAACAATATCGGTAACAGTTGCCGTTATGATTATCTCGTCAGGTTCAGTAATAATAAAGTTTTCTATGGCTTCGCATCCACCCGCATCAGAAATAGTGAGGCTGTAATTAGCAGCATAAAGATTAGTTCTGTTTTGGTTCTGATTAGCATCGTTCCAGATAAAATCAAAAGGAGGCACACCGCCCGAAACATTCACCGTAATGCTTCCATCAGATAAGCCAAAGCAGGAAATATTTTCTGAAGCGGTATTCACCGTTAAGCCTGCTGTCGGGTCAATGGTGGCAGAAGCCGTTGCAGAGCAGTTGTTGTTGTCGGTAACTGTAACTTCATAAGTTGTAATCAGAGCAGGCGATACGCTTATAGATTCAGTATTGTCGCCAGTATTCCAATTGTAAATAGTTCCACCGCTGGCGGTAAGTATAATTGTTTGTCCGGGACATGATGTAGTATTGGCAGGACTCACCACAGCCGTTGGCAAAGCATTCACCGTGAGCAATTCCGAAGCAAAAGCAGTGCATCCATTGGCATCGGTGGCAACAACATCATATATAGTGTTTGCGTTTGGAGAAACTGTGATTTGAGCGGTAATATCGCCCGTGCTCCACACATAAGAATTTCCGCCCGAAGCAATTAATGTAACACTCTCGCCCACGCATATTGCAGGATTGACTAGCGAAATAGTAACTGCCGGAACACTATTTACCATTACCGTGACAGCAGCAGTGGCAGTGCAGTTATTTCCGTCTGTTACAAGCACATCATAATTAGTATTGTTAATTGGAGAAACCGTAATCTGAGCGGTATTATCACCTGTATTCCATGAATAATTATTTCCTCCGGAAGCAATGAGCGTTACACTTTCGCCAGCGCATATTCCGGGCGCTGAAGGAGTGATGCTTGCAACAGGCAAACTATTTACAATCACAGTTTTGGAAGCAGTGGCAGTGCATCCGTTCGCGTCTGTTACCACCACATCGTAAGCAGTATTGATGTTTGGTGAAACGGTGATTTGTTCGGTATTATCTCCTGTATTCCAAGAATAACTCACTCCGCCCGTAGCCGTCAGTGTAATATTTTCTCCGGAACAAATCGCAGAATTGGAGGGTGAAATTGCAGCTATCGGAGCAGCGATAATATTCACAGAACCCGATGCGGCAGCAGTGCAACCATTGGCATCTGTAACCACCACATCATAGATAGTATTAGTTGTGGGCGAAACTGTAATCTGCGCGGTATTGTCGCCTGTATTCCATGTATAATTCACTCCTCCGGAAGCTATCAGAGTAGCGCTGGTGCCTTCGCAAACAGATTGCGTTGCAGGCGAAACAGCGGCAACAGGTGTGGCATTCACAACCACGGTAACCGTGGCATCTGCCGTGCAATTACCACCCCCCGAAACAGTAACGGTATAGTCTGTATCAACAAGCGGACTTACAATAATCGAAGCGGTATTTTGCCCGCTGCTCCAAACGTAGCTGTTTCCGCCCGAAGCACTAAGCGTAATACTTGTTCCGGCACAAATAGCGGGGTTGGCAGGTGTTATCGAAGCCACTAAATTTGAAATAACAGTTACGGTTTCCGTTGCGTTAGCAGTACAGCCATTGGCATCGGTTACAACCACATCATAAGCGGTGTTATTTGTAGGTGAAACAGTTATTTGTTCAGTATTATCTCCGGTATTCCAAGCGTAAGAAACTCCACCAAATGCTGTAAGTGTTAAATTTTCCCCAATACAAACCGATGGGTTGTCAGGTGTAATATCCGCAACAGGGCGCGCATTCACTGTAATTGTTTCAGAAACAGTTGCAGAGCAGCCGGTGGCATTAGTAACTGTTACCGTGTAGGTGGTCGTGTTTACAGGCGAAACAGAAATAGCAGCAGTATTTTCACCGCCACTCCACAAATAAGTGGTGCCCCCCGAAGCAGTCAGAGTTACACTTTCACCGGCACAAATAGCGGGTGATGCAGGAGTAATAGCCGCTACAGGTTGAGTATTAACGGTTACCGTTTCAGAAGCAGTAGCCGTGCATCCGTTGGCATTGGTTACAATAACATCGTAAGTAGTATTAGAGACAGGCGAAACTGTTATTTGCGCTGTGTTATCTCCGGTATTCCATGAATAGCTCACACCTCCCGAAGCGGTCAGTGTTACACTTTCTCCCACGCAAATTACCGGATTGGCAGGAGCAATACTTGCCGTTGGAAGTGTATTTACGGTAACGGTTCTCGAAGTTGTGGCAGTGCATCCATTGGCATCGGTTAAAATCACATTATAAGTGGTGTTGCTTGTAGGCGAAACGGTAATCTGAGCGGTATTATCTCCTGTATTCCAGGCATAAGAAACGCCACCCGATGCGGTAAGCGTAATACTTCCACCGGAACAAATTTCAGCAGTAGCGGGAGATATGTTTGCAGTCGGTGCATTATTTACGGTAACAGATACCGATGCATCGGCAGAACAATTAGAGCCATTGAAAACCGTAACAGAATAAGTAGTATTTGAAACCGGACTAACGCTAATGGCAGCAGTATTTTCACCGCCACTCCACAAATAAGTGGTGCCCCCCGAAGCAGTCAGAGTTACACTTTCACCGGCACAGATAGCGGGTGATGCAGGAGTAATAGCCGCTACAGGTTGAGTATTGACGGTTACCGTTTCAGAAGCAATAGCCGTGCAACCGTTGGCATCGATTACAATAACAATATAAGTAGTATTAGAGGCAGGCGAAACCGTTATTTGCGCTGTATTATCTCCGGTATTCCATGAATAACTCACACCTCCAGAAGCGGTAAGCGTTACACTTTCTCCCACACAAATTCCCGGATTGGCAGGAGCAATACTTGCCGTTGGAAGTGCATTTACGGTAACAGTTCTCGAAGTTGTGGCAGTGCATCCATTGGCATCGGTTACAATCACACTATAAGTGGTGTTGCTTGTAGGCGAAACGGTAATCTGAGCGGTATTATCTCCTGTATTCCAGGCATAAGAAACGCCACCCGATGCGGTAAGCGTAATACTTCCACCGGAACAAATTTCAGCAGTAGCGGGAGATATGTTTGCAGTCGGTGCATTATTTACGGTAACAGATACCGATGCATCGGCAGAACAATTAGAGCCATTGAAAACCGTAACAGAATAAGTAGTATTTGAAACCGGACTAACGCTAATGGCAGCAGTATTTTCACCGCCACTCCACAAATAAGTGGTGCCCCCCGAAGCAGTCAGAGTTACACTTTCACCGGCACAGATAGCGGGTGATGCAGGAGTAATAGCCGCTACAGGTTGAGTATTGACGGTTACCGTTTCAGAAGCAATAGCCGTGCAACCGTTGGCATCGATTACAATAACAATATAAGTAGTATTAGAGGCAGGCGAAACCGTTATTTGCGCTGTATTATCTCCGGTATTCCATGAATAACTCACACCTCCCGAAGCGGTAAGCGTTACACTTTCTCCCAAACAAATTCCCGGATTGGTAGGAGCAATACTTGCTGTTGGAAGTGCATTAACAACAACAGTTCTCGAAGTTGTGGCAGTGCATCCATTGGCATCGGTTACAATCACATTATAAGTTGTGTTGCTTGTAGGCGAAACGGTAATCTGAGCGGTATTACCTCCGGTATTCCAAACATAAGAAACACCACCCGATGCTGTAAGTGTAATACTTCCACCGGAACAAATTTCAGCAGTAGCGGGAGATATACTTGTAGTTGGGGCATTGTTTACGGTAACAGTTCTTGAAGCGGTTGCGGTGCATCCGTTGACATCAGTTACGATAACATTGTAAGTAGTATTGGTAGTTGGCGAAACGGTAATCTGAGCGGTATTATCTCCGGTGTTCCAGACATAAGAAGCACCACCCGAAGCCGCAAGCGTAATGTTTTCACCCGAACAAAGCGCAGCAGTAGCAGGCGCAATACTTGCAGTTGGAGGTGTATTTACGATAACGGTTAAAGAAGCATTTGCCGTGCAATTAGCTCCGCCCGAAACAGTAACTGAATAAGTGGTATTAACCGCTGGATTGACAGTTATGGAAGCACTGTTTTCCCCTCCGCTCCACATATAAGAAGTGCCGCCCGAAGCAGTTAGTGTTACGCTTGCTCCCAAACAAATAGCGGGAGCAGACGGTGTTATGGCAGCCATTGGAGAAGTATTCACGGTAACGGTTTCAGAAGCAATGGCAGAACATCCCGCAGCATCACTAACGGTAACGGTATAGGTGGTGGTGGTTACCGGTGAAACAGTATTGGCGGCAGTATTGACACTATTGCTCCATACGTAATTGGTGCCACCCGAAGCGGTCAGGGTTACACTTTCGCCCACACAAATAGCAGGATTTGCGGGGCTGATATTTGCCACCGGAATATTATTCACGGTTACGGTAGCAGAAACAGCAACTGTGCAGCCGGCAGTATTGGTAACTGTTACTGTGTATGTTGTAGTAGCAGGAGGACTTACATTAATGGCGGCAGTATTGGCTCCTGTGCTCCATACATAAGTATTGCCACCCGATGCGGTGAGTGTAACCGAATTGCCTGGGCATATTGTAGGAGCAGCAGGAGTAACCGAAGCGCTGATAGAGCCGCTGATATTCACGGTGCGTGAAGCGGTAGCCGTACATCCTGCTGCACTGGTTACAATAACGGTGTATGTTGTGGGCGAAGCAGGTGTTACGGTTATATCAGCCGTTGTCGCTCCTGTATTCCAAACATAAGAAACACCTCCTGAAGCAGTCAGCGTTACACTTTGCCCGTTACAAACAGTAGCGGTTGCAGGCGATATGGTAGCCGTTGGCGGATTTTCTACGGTAACAGTTTCTGATAATGATACAGTACAGTTTTGCGCATCATATACAGTTACTGTATATGTTGTTGTAGCAAATATAAAAGCTGTCAACGACTCACCGAAAGCACCGGTATTCCACTGGTAAAAAACGCCTCCCGAAGCAGTCAAGGTAACATTTTGGGCAGAACAAATTATAGGATTGTTAGGACTGATGGTTGCGTTTGTGAGCTCGCTTACCTCAATGGTTTCGCTTGCTTCGGCAGTACATCCATTAGCATCGGTACCAGTAACCGAATATGTAGTACTTTCCACAGGATAATCAACGATACTCGGACCATTCTCGCCCGAACTCCACACGTAATCCTGTGCGCCATTAGCAGTTAAAATCACACTCTCTCCTGGACATAAGAACGTTTCTGAAGGCGAAATAAAAACGAAAGGCGCATCTGCATAAGCAACATACTTAGATGTCGTAGCCGAGCAGCCGTTCGCATCTGTTACTGTAACAGTATACGTCTCGGACATGAAAGGAGTAACAACTATAGATTGGTCAACATCGAAAGTGCTCCAATCGTAAAAAACTCCTCCATATGCTGTTAGAGTAATAGACTCACCACCACAAACAGATGCGGTAAACGGGTCAATATATGGTAGCGGCAATGGATTAACAATTACAGTTGAAGCAGCAGATGCGGTGCATCCAAAAGAACTAATTACAGTAACAGAATACTGAGTATTTATAGAAGGTGAAACAGTAATTGTATTTCCTGACCCTCCATTACTCCAACTATAAGAGCCTCCTCCCGATGCTGTTAAAGCAACACTCTCTCCGAAACAAATTTCAGTTAAAGGCGGACTTACGGCTGCAACCGGCAATGGGTTTACTGTTACAGTTGAAGTTGCTGAGGCTGTGCAGCCGTTCGTGCCGGTTACAGTTACACTATATAATGTGGTTGAAGCAGGCGAAACAGTAATAGAATTGGCGGATGTTCCATTGCTCCAATTATATGTGCCACCTCCCGAAGCAGTTAACGTAACCGATTGCCCAAAACAGAGGGCATGTGTAGCAGGATTGATAGATGCTGTTGGACTTGGCTTAACAGTTACCGTTCTGGTAGGAACAGCAGAACAAGAATTAGAAGCTATTACTGTAACGGAATAAGTGGTGTTATTTGTAGGGCTTACTGTTATGCTTGGACCTCCCTGACCATTGCTCCAAAAATATGATGTGCCTCCTGATGCCGTAAGTGTAACAGAATCCCCTTGACAAATTTCAGCCGTTGCAGGCGAAATAGAGGCAGAGGGAGGATCCAACACAGTAATGGGAATAGTGCGTGAAGAAGTACACCCATTTCCGGAAGTTACAGTAACAATGTAGTCTGTAGTAATTGTGGGGTTTGCATTTACTGTAGCATCAGTAGTACCATTGCTCCATAAGTAGGATACTCCCCCACTTGCATTTATGAAAATATTTTGCCCCGGACAAAGTGTAGCAGCAAGTACATTTGTATTTATAGTTGGTGGGTCGCCCAAAGAAATACTAACGCTTGCAGTAGCACTAGTACAGCCATTTACCGTATAATTCATAGTATAAGTACCGGCTACGGCAGGATTTCTTACCGGATTGGGGTCTGTAGAAGTCCAACCGCCCGGACCTGTCCAATTGAAAGTGGCACCATATACTCCTGGTGCATACAACCGCAAGGGGCTATTGGTACAGGCAGGGTCGTATGCTATCACAGGCTCCGGAAGTCCGATAACTGCCGTGCCGCTCCAACTTAAAGTGAAAGAAGCACCGGGAACATGTTCCCATTCGTTTATCATTAAATAATAAATTCCCGGAGTAACCGTAGGAGCGCTAACCCACCCATCTCCATTAACATCTTCTGAGGCATCAAGCGCTGTGAAATTCATTCCAGTAGGACCGGTATTGGCGGCATAGGAGCACCTGATAGGGCTACCTAAATTTCCACATCCGCCTGTAACGGGACCATACAACGCAAAATCATAATCGGCATTGTTGGGCGTGGGTGTAATAGTCATGCCTAAAGTGCCTCCTGAAGTTACATTGAGTATATACCAATTGGAATAGTTTTCACTAAGGGCACAACCCGAGATACAGACATCGGCATTCAATCCGGGTCCCTGACTGTTGGCAGTAAATGAGTTAACGTTATTGCAAACATATTCCGCATACGCACAATCGTTATTCAACCCTTCATCGGGTCCGCCATCGGCACCGGCAGGGTCTGTGGAACAAGGCACGCAGGAAATTGCCGAAGCCCATCCGGGTCTTCTGGTATTATTATCAGAAAAAAATCTTACAGTAATACATCCGCTCGGATTGTTGGCGGTAATTACCGGAGGCAACGAGGTTCCGCAGCCTCGCCAAATAAGTGGACTGTTTTGTGTCGGTCCATCAAGAATAAAAAGTTCGTCTACACAAAAACCGACAAACGATTCAACATCGAAAGAGGAGAAAGTGAGTCTGATACACTGCCCCGGTGCGTTAGAACAAAATGTCCGGTAAATATTATTGACATTGTTAGAGTAATTAGAAGATGGTCCTCCGTCATCGTAATAATTACCCGAACAGTTATTTACCATACATGCACCGACATAAGAACTCTGAATGCCTGTAGTAGGGTGATTATAATTCTGTGCACCGGCATAAACAACCACGAAAGCTGAAACCAAAAGAAGTAATATTTTTTTTACCGCAACCATGCTCTTAATCAGCTATTATTTTTTTAAAATCTTTTTCTGAAATAAACAGAATCAACACTTGCGGAATCAGATTTTCTTCAGGAAAACTTTTTTCTTTCTGCAATTGAGTCAGCAACTGATGATTATTGAAATATTCTTTTTGAAAAAGCAAAGCGGGTTCGAGCAGCCGTAGTCGGTTCATAATTAGTTCGCCCTTCTGTTCGTCCAACTCGTTAATTTCTTCCGAAGTGAAACGGGTTATCTGCATACGTTTGGCGATGATAGATTCGATGGCTTCGGCATTTTTTTCAAACCAAGATTTTACTTTCACTTCATACTCAGCCACTTTTTCAGGGTTATCAATATGCTTATAGATATTTGGAAAACGGCTTTTTTCAACGCTCAGAACTTCGAAATACAGAGGACTGAATTTTTTATTTTCAATTTTACCGGTGTGTAGATTTTTTTGCTGCGAAAAAACAGGCGATGAGCACACAAAAAACAATAAAAGCGCAGCAGTTTTAAGCAATACCGGAGTGTAATAATTCTTCATGCAGTTTTTTTAACATAATCTGAGGTAAAAAAGGTTTGAAAACCCTTTAAATCAGCATGTTAAGGTAGTGATAATTATAGCCGAAAGCAAGTGAATATGATGCCTTATAAAACAATCTAATGTGCAAAAGCTATGGTTGCTACGCTCAGTTTGATTCCTCTTATTTCGAGCAGGTGTTGAGCACACGCTTCAAGTGTGGCTCCGGTGGTTAAAACATCGTCCACTAAAAGCACATGCGAGTTTTCTATTTTTTCTCCATTTTGAATGAAAAAAGCATCTTTTACATTTTCCCATCTTTCTAAGCGGTTTTTACCGGTTTGAGTCTCGGTGTGCAACAAACGATGAAGTATGCTTGTGTCGTATCGCACATTCATTCCTTCGGCAATTCCTGCTGCAAAATATTCAGATTGATTGTAACCGCGAATTCTCTGCTTTTTCTCATGCAACGGAACCGGCAAAACACAAGCGATATCGAGATATTGTTCCGCTTTCAGAAGGTCTGTTCCGAGCATCAATCCAAGTTTGTTTCCAATTTCTTTTTTGTTCCGGTATTTAAACTGGTGCATCAGGTGTTGCACTTTATTTCCTTTGTCGAAATAAAAGAGTGAAGTGGCATTTTGCAATGGTAATCTGCCCCAGAACTTTTTAGCTATGGGGTTGTCGGGATATTTGTGAAAATTAGTTTTAGGTAAGGAATATTCGCACAAAACACACAACACATTTTCATTGGCAGACAATTGTCCGCCACAGGAAAGGCAAATATTTGGAAAGAGCAGCGCGGCAAAACTTTTAATAAAGTCGAATAGGAAATAATTAGAATTCGTCATTACTTAATGCTTTATAAATGCTATCTATTTCGTAATTCTGTTTGTAAAGAGGTTCTCCACAAGGCAAATTGAACACCCCCGAAACATCATAAAAGGTAAACGGCACATAGGGAATAAAAGCCGTACACATTTGATTATTTTCATAATCGGGATTCATCACCCAGAAATCACGATTCAAATCATCGCCAAAAGAAGCTAAAATTATTCCATCACAAACATAACTGAGTATGCACTCATTGAAATATACATTTTGCCAGTTACATATACCTCCTCCATCAAATGAAAAATTGTAATGCTGAACATTGATATTATTTGCATTCGATTCCTTTTGTGCCTTTTGTGGCCAATTTTCTGAGAGAAAATATCCTTGTGTAAAGGAATCGCCAAAAACTAAATACCTGAATACTGTTGAATCATTTTTGCTTTCTGAATAATCTATATCTGTAGGTATGCCTTTATTGTTTATATGAAATGAGTTATCAAATTCAATTTGATTTTTAATTGCCAAAATCGTCCTAGAATTTCCGAGCAAAAATCGAAAACCTCTCACCGGATCATATTCATTGTTAGGCTGGTTAATGGCTTCAAAAAACTCAACCTTACTCAGCCAATTAAAGCAATAAGATAAGTAGAAACCAAGCTCAATAAAAAAATATATCAGTAAATACAATATCGCTGTGTAGAGCCATTTGGTCATGAGCTACTCATTGATAGCATATCAAAAAATAAAGATAAAATTACCACTCAATAATCACCACGCCTCTTACCCCATTACCAAATCGTCCGCCAAAACCATAGTTAGTTCCTGCATTATAAAGTGCTGTAAAGTATTGTGCTGAAACACCCGAAATATTAATAGCTGCGGCAACTGTTCTTTTGCCAATATATGCCTGAGAATTCCATAAATAAGCAACATAATTATTCCCGCTGCTACCTCCGGCAGAAGATGTTCCATTGCCGCCATTGAGATTCAGCCCGAATAATAAACCTCCACCAAATCCATCTGTAGAACCATTGGATGCTCCGCCACCACCACCGCCTGCACCGGCAAGAACAGTGGCGCTACGGGCAATATAAGAGCCTGTGCCTCCTCTTCCGAAATTAGTGCCGCTACTATAACCTGTTCCTCCTGCTCCGGCATACACCGTAATTGTTTCACCGGGCGTAACACCCAATTCTCCTATAACAAAACCGCCACAAGAACCACTGGTTTCGCCATTGGAAGTGTTGTATCCACCACCGCCTCCACCGCCTGCTAATTGCACTCTGATTTGAGTAACCCCGGCAGGAACTACCCAATTAAATGATGTGCCGGTGGGGGGAGTTCCTGCAGCGGTTGAAGAAACAAAAACCTCTCTGCCGCTTGAATAATATTGAGCTCCCGGAGTTAAGCCGCTACCTGAACCGGCAGGTCCTTGAGGTCCGGGGTCTCCTTGCGGACCTTGTGGTCCGGCTGGTCCTGTTGCACCCGCAGGTCCGGGAATACCTTGTATTCCTTGTGGCCCCTGAGGTCCGGCAGGTCCTGTTAAACCCTGAATGCCTTGTAGTCCTTGTGGTCCGGGGTCACCTTGTGGTCCTTGTGCGCCCGTAGCTCCGGCTGCACCGGGAGGTCCTTGTTGCCCGGCAATGCCTTGAATACCTTGTGGACCTTGCGGTCCGGGAGGTCCTTGCTGCCCAATTGCCATTACCCAAATGGTTCCGTCAAAATACCAGAAGTTATCATAATCGGTATCATATACCAACAAGCCTCTGGCAGGATTCACAATGGCATTTCGCTGTGTGGAGTCCATGCGTGTTATTAGAATTCCCTTGTCAACAGCATTTAACTCAAGTATAGACGAAGCATGAGGCGTTAGTGTGCCTATGCCTACATTGTCTTGTGCCGATAAGTTATAGAATGCTGAAAAAATCAGTAATAAAAAGAAGAAAATTTTAGTTTTCATACTTATTTGGTTGTATCAATTTCAAATCTATCAAATTACTGCCAATACTTTATTTATGGTTGAAAAATATTTTTTAAAGTAGCCTTTTCATCTCATTGAGTAGAATTAAAAACCCCCAACCGGAATCCGATTGGGGGTTTTATATAGAATTGTTGAAAAGGCAGATTAATACATGCCGCCCATTCCGCCACCTGGCATTTGAGGCATAGCTGCTCCACCTTTTTCTTCAGGTTTGTCAACGATTAAACATTCGGTCGTTAACAACATACCTGCGATAGAGGCTGCGTTTTCCAAGGCAATACGGGTAACTTTTGTAGGATCAATAACACCGCTTTTGAAGAGGTTTTCATAAACTTCGGTGCGGGCATTGTAGCCATAATCACCTTTGCCTTCTAAAACTTTATTCAAAATTACAGAGCCTTCTACACCTGCATTGGCACAGATTTGACGCAAAGGCTCTTCGATGGCACGTTTCACAATATCAATACCGGCACGCTCGTCATCGTTAGAAGGTTTCACTTTTTTCAACGACTCGATAGCACGCACCAAAGCAGTGCCGCCACCGGGAACGATACCTTCTTCAACAGCAGCACGGGTAGCGTGCAAAGCATCGTCTACACGGTCTTTTTTCTCTTTCATTTCCACTTCGGTAGGAGCACCAATGTATAATACTGCAACGCCACCGCTCAATTTAGCCAAACGCTCTTGTAATTTTTCACGGTCGTAATCAGAAGTGGTATTTTCGATTTGTGCTTTGATTTGGTTGACACGAGCCTGAATGTCGGCTTTCTTGCCTGAGCCACCTACGATAGTAGTATTGTCTTTGTCGAGGGTGACTTTTTGAGCTTTGCCCAAGAAAGTCAAATCGGCATTTTCAAGATTGTAACCTCTTTCTTCAGAAATCACGGTGCCACCGGTAAGAATAGCGATGTCCTCCAACATTTCTTTTCTTCGGTCGCCAAATCCGGGAGCTTTCACAGCAGCTACTTTAATAGTGCCGCGAATTTTGTTCACCACCAAAGTTGCCAATGCTTCGCCTTCCACTTCTTCAGAAATGATTAACAAAGGCTTGCCGCTTTGTGCGGTTTTTTCTAAAATCGGCAACAGGTCTTTCATGCTGCTGATTTTTTTGTCGTAAATCAAAATGTAAGCGCTTTCTAATTCAGCGTTCATTTTTTCGGTATTGGTAACAAAGTAAGGCGACAAATAACCTCTGTCGAATTGCATACCTTCTACTACATCGCTGTAAGTTTCGGTTCCTTTGGCTTCTTCAACAGTAATCACGCCTTCTTTGCCTACTTTTTTCATGGCATCTGCAATCAACTTTCCGATTTGTGCATCGTTGTTGGCAGAAACGGTAGCTACCTGACGAATTTTTTCGTTGTCGTTTCCAACATTTACCGATTGAGCTTTAAGGTTTTCAACCACCGCGTCAACGGCTTTGTCAATACCTTTTTTCAAATCAATCAGGTGAGCGCCTGCGGCTACGCTTTTCAAACCGGCAGTAATGATAGCCTGAGCTAAAACAGTTGCTGTGGTAGTTCCGTCACCGGCTGCATCGGCAGTTTTAGAGGCTACTTCTTTCACCATTTGCGCGCCCATGTTTTCGGTAGCGTCTTCCAATTCGATTTCTTTTGCTACGGTAACACCGTCTTTAGTAACTGCGGGTGCACCGAATTTTTTTTCGATAACCACATTGCGTCCTTTTGGACCAAGGGTAACTTTTACCGCATCAGCCAAAGCGTCAACGCCTTTTTTGAGGGCTTCGCGGGCTTCGCTGTCGTATTTAATCAATTTTGCCATTGTTATGAGATTTTAGATTTTAGAAATGAGATTTTAGATTTTCTTTTTTTGAATTTTGAGTTTTGAGTTTTAAATTTTTACAAAACAGCAAGGATGTCGCTTTCGCGCATAATCAGGTATTCGCTGCCTTCGTATTGCAACTCAGTGCCCGAATATTTTCCATACAATACTTTGTCGCCTACTTTAACAGTGGTAGGCTCGTCTTTTTTGCCGGGACCAACGGCTAATACAGTGCCTCTTTGGGGTTTTTCTTTAGCTGTGTCGGGGATAATGATGCCGCTTTTAGTTTTTTCCTCAGCGGGGTCAGCTTTCACAATCACTCTGTCTGCGAGTGGTTTTACGGAAAGTTTTTTGCTCATGGTAAATATGATTTTGGGTTAATGAATAAATCGTTAGGGCTGCGAAGGTAACACTTAATATGCCAAGCCATTTTTTGCGACAAATTTTCTATTTATTGTTGAAAAATTGTCTGTCAACTGTCAAAATGTTGCCATAATTTCATTTTCATTACAAACAAAGGCAACCTTTTAATCTCAAAATCGTTAAAAACATTGTTATGAAAGAGTTGCATCACAATTGGCTCACTGAAGGACTTTTAGATTTTGAATACAAAAAGTATGTGCTATTGGCATACCTACAGGAAGTGAATCGTTCTTTCGACCAAAGCAAATTGTATCCTTTTCTATCAGACTTAGTGGCACACTACAACAATCTGCTGGATATTAAAGAGAAGAAAGAGCAGGCAATCAACAGTTTCCCGAAAGAATTGACCCGCATTGATTTTGAAAATTTCAAACTGCATTATGAAAATCTCATTTCTGATGATTCGTGCATGGAGGTGATAGAAGAAATCATAGATTACGCGCTTCCACTATTCAAAAATCACTTGAAACAAGGCGCAGAACTATATGATTTCGTGGAAGATAAGCTATCTATATTCCCTGTAGGGGTCATGCCAATCCGCAACAATGAGGGCTACCTGTTTATCAGAAAAAACATGAAAAAAGAAACCCGTGTGTATGAATATTCGGTAAGTTTTTTTGAAAATACCAATGAACAACAAAGAAGTATTCGCACTCAATATGTTGCTTCCTACAGCCATGCCCTCACCAATACTTATGAAAACATTAAAGTGGATTTGGCTCGCAGTATTCGCAAGTTTGCCAATCCGGCAGCTTATGCCGTTGAAGTATCGCTGGAATTCCCTTTGAACGAAACCATTTTGCCTGTGGCAAAAAGGGCGCTGATAAGAGAGGTGAGTAGGATTTCCTGAAATTTATTCAATCTTAAAGCAAACCTATATTTTTGCTCACAACAATTGTTTGTGGTCTGCTATTATTCATTTTAAAAACACTTTTTTCATGCTCCCAAGAAATATTTACAACGAAGAACATTTGCTTTTTAAAAAATCGGTAGAAGATTTTGTAGCACAAAAAATAACTCCCTTTCATGCCGAATGGGAAAAAAACCATAAAGTAAGTCGCGAATCGTGGCAGCAATTAGGAGAAGCCGGTTTCCTATGTATGCAGGTTCCGGAAACTTATGGAGGTTTAGGGATTACAGATTTCAGATACAATGCAATATTTACCGAAGTATTGGGATACAGCGGTTGTGCAGGACCGGCTGTCGGGTATCCGTTGCATTCAGATATTGTAATGCCCTATATTTTGCATTATGGCAATGAAACTGCCAAACAAAAGTATTTGCCCAAGATGGTTTCGGGCAAATACATTGCCGCCATTGCCATGACCGAGCCTGGCGCAGGCAGCGATTTGCAAGGCATCAAATCTACTGCTGTTGATAAAGGCGACCATTATTTGGTGAATGGCTCTAAGACATTTATCACCAATGGTTATTTGTGTAATCTGGCTGTTGTTGCCGTTAAAACCGATCCAACGAAAGGTGCCAAAGGAACCAGCCTTTTAGTGATGGAGGCTGATACCCCCGGATTCACTAAGGGTTTGCCTTTTCACAAAGTAGGCTTACACTCGCAGGACACCTGTGAATTATTTTTTGATAACGTGAAAGTTCCTAAAGAAAATCTGTTGGGCGAATTAGGACACGGCTTTGCTTATTTGATGACGGAACTGGCTCAGGAACGTTTGGTGGTTGCCATAGGTGCGCTTGCCGCTGCCGAAGGAACTTTAGCCCGAACCATTCAATACGTAAAAGAAAGAAAAGCCTTTGGAAAATCTGTCAGTGAATTTCAAAACACCCGCTTTAAATTAGCGGAATTAGCTTCTGAAATCAGCGCTCAACGCGCATATCTCGACAGATGCGTGGAATTGCACAATGAAAAGAGATTAGATGGCGCCATGGCTTCTGCCGCAAAATACCTTACTACTGAATTGCAATGCAAAGTTGCCGATGAGTGTTTGCAATTGCACGGAGGCTATGGTTATATATGGGAATATGATGTAGCCCGCTCCTGGGCGGATGCCCGTGTGCAACGCATTTATGCCGGAACCAATGAAATCATGAAAGAAATTGTAGCACGAAAAGTATTGAGTTAATGCTCCACAAAAAAATATCGTTCACCCACCCATGATTTTGGAAACTTGAATGCAATGGTCATTGGTTTGCGGTGTGTTGAAATCCAAAAAAATAATAGGTTTATATTTGGGCTTTATTAAAAAATAAAATTCATATAATCAGGCATGGACTTAACTACGGGTAAACTTACGTTTAGAGAGATGCTGCAACATTATGAAAGCGCCCCAAATTTGCTGCTCTACGCTTCTCCTTTTATGTTACTGTTTGTATTTTTGGAATTGTGGTATAGCAGGCGCAAAAATTTAGGTTTGTATAACAATAAAGAACTGCTGGCATCTATTGGCGTTGGTTCTGTTTATTTACTTGTAACAGCATTAACCGGAATCGTTACCATCTACACCGTTTGGTATTTTTATTATTACCTATCTCCCACTTCCATCCAAATGGAAGTAACCTGGTGGTCGTTCATATTATGTGCTTTAGTGTATGATTTTTGTCGTTATTGGGCACATCGAATTGCACACGAACAACGCTTTTGGTGGGCCTCACATATTACCCACCATTCTTCAGAAAGATATAATCTTACCGTTTCTTTTCGCTTATGTTGGGTAGATCAGGTGAAGTTGGTTTTCTTTCTTCCGGTAGTAATGCTGGGCTTCGACCCCATTATGTTTTTCATCATTCATCAGTTGGGAGTTTTGTATCAGTTCTATCAACACACCGAACTCATCAGGCCTTTACCTGCATGGATAGAATATATTTTCGTTACTCCAACCAATCATAGAGTGCATCATGGAAAAAATGAAGTTTATATAGATAAAAACTATGGCTCCATGCTAATCATCTGGGACAGAATATTCGGCACTTATGTAGAGCCGGGCGAGCGCCCCGTATATGGAGTAAAGCAACCCATTCGCTCTTTAAATCCTGCTTACCTAGTTTTTCATGAATATGTAGATATATACCGAGATGTGCGCCATGCTAAAACATGGAAAGATAAATACACGGCACTTTTCGGAAGACCCGGAGATTATGACGGAGTTGATAAGTTTTAGCGTTGTTGTTGTTTCAAAAATTATTTCCCAAAAAATACTGATGAATTTTCAAGTACCATTTGGTAATGATTTATCTTGCATTTTCTTTTCTGCTTAATAAATTTGTGCTTTTAAACTTCCGATCCATCATGTATTTTTCTAAATTCTGCTTGCTTCTATCATTTTTTTTAGTGTCATTTATACCTTCATTCTCACAATCGCGCAATTATCGCGAATACGTAACCATAGCCCGAGATGAGTGGGGAGTCCCTCACATATTCGGTGAAAAGGATGTTGATGTGGCTTATGGTTTAGCCTGGGCAAATTGCGAAGACGATTTCCATACCATTCAGGAAGCGCTACTGCCCGCCAAAGGTCTGATGGCTCGAGCAACAGGAAAAGATGGCGCAGTGCTCGATTATGTGGTGCAACTGTTAGGCTCGCGCAAAGTAGTGGAATCGCAATATGAAGCAGATATTGCCCCTGAATACAAGGCATATCTTGAAGCTTATGCAAAGGCAGTAAACGATTTTGCAAAAAAACATCCCGAGCAAGTGAGAGTGAAAAAAGCTTTTCCTGTTTCTGTCCAAGATATTCTGACTTCATATCATTATGTAGGTGCTTTTATTTCTAATGTTCAAAATCAAATGAAACGTGCTTTTGAAGGCAATTATGACAGTATTCCCTCGGCATTCGGGTCGAATGCTTTTGCAGTGAACGGTCGTAAATCTGACAATGGAAACTCCATCATAGTAATAAATCCTCATGTGGCATTTGAAGGTATGTTTTCGTGGTACGAAGCACATTTGGTAAGCGATGAAGGCATGGATATTATTGGTGCTACATTTCATGGAGGCTCCAGTATTTTTTTAGGAACCAATCGCCATTTAGGGTGGGCACATACATGGAATAAATACGACCTGGTAGATTGTTATGAGTTAAAAATGAATCCCGATAAGAAACTCGAATATGAATATGACGGGAAATGGAAAAAATTAATTGTCCATAAAGCAAAACTTAAAGTAAAAGTGAAAAAATGGCTGCCTGCCATTCCAGTTAAAAAGAAATACTACGAAAGTGTTTACGGACCAACATTACTCTCAGAAGGAAAAAAATTCTACTCTCTTCGGTGGGGTTCTATGAATGAAATAAGAACCACCGAGCAATGGTGGCTCATGAACAAAGCCAAAAATTTTGATGAGTTTTATTCCATATTGCAAATGAATGCGTTGCCGCGATTCAACGTAGTTTATACCGATAAAGAAGGCAATTTGTTTTTCATTGACAACGGCATGGTTCCAAAACGCCCGGCAGGTTACGATTGGGGCGGAGTGCTTCCCGGTAATATATCGCATACCAATTGGACAAGACTTTACGAAACAGACGAGCTTCCTCAAATAAAAAATCCCGATTGCGGTTATGTTTTCAATACTAACAACACACCTTTTAACGCCACTTGTCCCGAAGAGTCATTCATTGACGGCAACTGGGACCCGATTATGGATTTTCGTTACGATAACAATAACCGAGCTCAGCGCTTTCTCGAACTTATAGATGCCAAAGAACGAGTCAATTTTGAAGATTTAAAAGCCATAAAATTCGATAATCAATATCCTGAAGAAAGTAATTTCTTAAAATCTGTTTCAGTGATTTATGAAATAGAGCCTGTGAAATACCCTGATATTGCTGATATTTTAAGAATGATGCAACAGTGGGACAAAAAGGCGCTTTCAAATTCATTAGGAGCTACTTATTTTTTGCTGACGTTTGAATATGTGTTCAAAAAAAACAATTACAACGATGAGCACTTTCTAAAAGGCATTGTTCTCGATGAAGCATTGGTGGTAGAGGCGGTTAGAAATGCGCAAGAACACTTATTACAACACTTCGGAACCGTTGAAGTGCCACTTGGACAAATTCAGGTTATAAACAGAGGCGGCAAGGATTATCCCATGCCCGGATTTCCCGATGTACTTGCAGCCAACTATTCAAAGAAAAGAACAGACGGTAAGCTTGAGGGCTATGTAGGTGATTCTTACACTATGATTGTTGAATACGATAAAAGTGGTCCGATACGTATCGAATCACTCATTGTTTTCGGAACATCTTCACATCCTGACAGCCCTCATTATTCAGACCAGTTAAATCTTTGGAAAGCGCAGCAAACAAAACCCATGACTATGAGTAAAGACGTAATTATGATGAATGCAAAACGGATTTACAAACCGGGAGAAACATTAAAAACAACATATACTATACAGCCGTCTTCTTCTCGGTAAGTCTTTTCTCAATATCTTCCATTCTGCCTTTGGGAATGGCATTGATGAGTTTCTTGGTGTAGTCGCGCTGCGGGTTGTAATAAATATCATCTGCATAACCCATTTCTTCCACCTTGCCCTGATTCATTACCACCATGCGGTCGCTCATAAATTTCACTACAGACAAATCGTGCGAAATAAAAATATAGGTGAATTTGAAATCCTGGCGCAACTTAATAAGCAGATTGAGCACTTCAGCCTGAACAGACACATCTAAGGCAGAAACCGATTCATCACAAACAATAAATTTCGGATTGAGCGAGAGTGCCCGTGCAATGCAAATGCGTTGGCGTTGTCCGCCCGAAAACTCATGCGGATAACGACTGAATTGAGCAGCAGTGAGTTTTACCGTTTCTAAAAGTTCAATCACTTTTTCTTTTCTTTCTTTATCATTGGCATAAATTTTATGCACCTGCATGGGTTCCATAATAGCATCGCCAATGGTCATGCGCGGATTGAGCGAAGAGTAAGGGTCTTGAAAAATTATCTGCATGTCTTCACGCAGTTTTTTCATTTCATCATTATTGAGGTCGAAAACGCTTTTACCATCAAATAAAACACTTCCGTCATGATTTGGCACTAAGCGCAAAATGGTTCGTCCCAAAGTGGTTTTTCCGCATCCCGACTCTCCTACCAAGCCCAAAGTTTCGCCCGGATACACATTGAAGGTTACATCATCCACCGCTTTCACATAGTCTAATGTTTTTCCAAAGAAACTTTTTTTGGAAGGAAAATATGTTTTGAGGTTTTTGATTTCGAGCAAAGGCGTTTGCGCTTCCAAACCCTTCATGCGCTCTTTGGTTTTTTCTTCCGAAACCGCTACGGCATCTATCACTTTTTCGATAGACGATTCAATCTCAATCAACTGTCCGTTTTCTTCTTTCATGAAATCTGAAATCACAGGCAATTTGCTCAGGCGCTTATCCAAAGGAGGGCGACAAGCCAACAACCCTTTAGTATACGGGTGTTGCGGATTGGAAAATATTTCTTTGATAGGTCCTTGTTCAACGATATTTCCTTTAAACATGACCAATACGCGGTCGGCAATTTCGGCTATTACTCCCAAATCGTGCGTGATAAAAATAACGGCCATATCGTTTTGCTTCTGCAAATCGCGCATCAAATCCAAAATGGTAGCCTGCACCGTTACATCAAGCGCAGTAGTAGGCTCATCGGCAATAAGTATGGATGGATTGCACGACATCGCCATGGCTATCATCACCCTTTGTTTTTGTCCGCCCGAAATCTGATGCGGGTAGGCATCGAAAATTCTTTCGGGGCTGGGCAATTGCACTTTAGCAAACAGTTCGAGCGTTTTTTGTTTGGCTTCTTTTTTTGAAACTTTCTGATGCAACTGAATAGCCTCTACCACTTGGTCGCCACAGGTGTAAACAGGATTGAGCGAGGTCATAGGCTCCTGAAATATCATGGCTACTTCGTTGCCTCTGTATTTGCGCATATCGGATTCTGAAAGCGCTACTAAATCTGCGGGAGTATCTTTTCTGCCATAGTAAAGAATTTTTCCGCTGGTGATTTTGCCGGGAGGATTGGGGATAAGGCGCATCACCGACAAGGAAGTAACAGATTTTCCTGAACCTGATTCGCCCACAATACCAATGGTTTCTCCTCTATTGAGCGTAAAACTGATATGATTTACGGCACGAACGAAATTGTCTTCGGTTTTAAACTCTACCGTTAAGTCTTGAACATCTAATACTTTGTTGTTGGACATTAGAAACTATTAATGAATGATCGGATAAAAATAAGGGAAAAGACTTTTATCTCATCTATTTAAAGAAAATGAAGATTAAACAAACAATTGTAAACAATACGATTCTTAATGTTTTTCAATGCTAAGTTTGGTGTATATTTTTCAATTAAAAGATTCGGAGCTACAGAAATATTTCAGTAAAAACTTTCATTGCCTCAGGTAAATACTTCAAAATCAATCCCAAGGAATTCATTTTTTTTCAGAAAAATACTGCATCAGATTTTTGCTGAACAAATTGCCGGTAAGCATGCAATAATTATTTATTGTTCGAGTGGTAGTGAATCTATCCAGTCAGGCTTGATACAATGAACAATGTTAATATTCAAACAATATCTTTCCATATGGAGATTTGCTATTAACCCAGTCTGTCAGTTTAAGGCAGGCAAAACCGACAAAAAGCCCTACAAATATATCTATAGAATAATGTACATGCTGCCACATGAGTAAAATAGGAGCTACAATAAGTGCCGTGAGACAAAATATCTTAACGTATTTGTTTCGAGCGATGAGAAAAAACATCATTAAAGTAGCTGCATGTCCGGAAAAGAATAAGTCTTTTGTGATTGGGGCGCCTTCATAAAGAAAAAATTCGGCTACAGGATCTATAAGTAAAATCATATTTTTTGGTGGTTCTAATGGAAAGAAATAAATAGAAACCACTCTTAAGAGCAGTATTAAACCATATGCTTGCAGCCCTCTAACATATATACCCGGATAAGGAATTGCCGAAACCATGGAGGTAATCAATGCAAAATATGTGAAAAAGAAAATGATGTTTGAAAAATCAGTCGGGGGGAGCATGTTTAAAATAAAGTCATCCAGATGAATTCCGGTTCTATGTTCAAAAATGTTGAGGTAATGAAAATTGTAGTGCGTTGCGCCAATAAAAAAAAGAATTGATAGAATAAATTGCCATCGGAAATACTTGTTTTGCCAACAAGTACTCCAGGCTTTTCCGGTTCTGATAAAAATTTCCTTCATAAAACACCCGTTAAGGATATGCAAAATTAACGTTAATCCAATATGATAAATAATCTTTGGTCCCCTATTTCTTTAAGATGAGACAACCGTTTAAAACTATAATTAATATGATGCGCAGTTTTTGTCTCTCTTTAAATTAGTTTATCCCATTTTGTTTTTTCTCAAATTCTATGGTGTCATCATTAATTTCATCCATAAATTCATATTGCTTGGCAGGCGGATCTACTACATCTTCTTTTTTATTTTTTCTTCTGAAGCGTTCTCGCACTTGCTGGGTAAGGTCTTTCCAGTTGTCGAATTCTTTTTTGTATTGGATTGCCATACCTGTTTTGCTGCGGTTTCTTTCAGAAAAAATATCATACTCTCCGCGCCTGAACGCTTTAACGCGATACCTGCCATCAGAAGTTAAGGCATATTGCACTTCAAAATCTCCGGCAATATTAGAACCTCGCTGGTCGCTTCCACTTTGTTCCTGCTGACCACTAAAATCGAAATTTCCCCCTACGTCTACTAAAATACGGTCGTTGAGAAAAGATTTTGTGAGCGCCAACTGAAGTTCCCGTCTGTTTAACATTTCACTTTCGTATTCCGAAGCAGTCTGTCCGCCAATATTCGTTTGGTAGGTACGATAATTAATATCCAACTGCACATCGGTAACAAATTTCGAAAGCCAGTCGCTGAGATAAAGTGATAATTGATTTGATAAAAATTCAGATACAGTATTGGTGGCGCCAGAGGCTAAATTATAGTTATCGGGATTTAACGACCCTAAAGAATAAACGGGCAAAAATTTATTCAATACCAAAAGTCCCACTACTTGCTTATTCAATTCATTTTGTTCGATACGAATCATATCGAGCTTGCTGTCTAGTGCGCTCTTAATGGCGGGGTCTGCATCGGGTATCTTGATGTCGAAAGAAATCTCAGGATCAAGCAATGAGCCTTGAATTTTTAGATACAAATACACCATCACGCGGTTGCGTGCCTGAGCCAATTTTTCACTATTGCTCTTTACCACATCTTCAATTAAATCATAGGGTGACGCCCGTAAACGATACACGGCATTAATAGACATTTTTGCATCGTATGGATTGCCTGCCCATAAAATCTGACTGCCTCTTTCTAATTGAAATTTCTTACTGATAACATTTTGCATGGTAAATAAATACTCACCTTCAATTACGTTGAAGTTGCCTATTATAGAGAGTTCACCGTATTTGTCATAGCCTATTTTCAAATTTCCTTCGCCCTTACCACTGATGACATCTCCTTGATTGCCACTCAACACTAATTCAACCTCTGCTTCGGGAGTAATAGACAGGTTGAGGTTGATATTGATACCCGAAACTTCTCGCGCATAAACTTTTTCACGCACCTCGGGAGCAGCCCTTAAATCAACAATACGATAAAAGGTATACTGGCTGACTTCTTTGTTGTCAACTACAGAAATGGAAACTTTAGTATTACGCTTGGTAACGGCTTCAATATTCAAATTTAAATCGTTCAGCAGTCCGGTGATGAAAATTTTGCCCGAGCCTAAAGCCCTGCCGAAAAACTGTGAGTTATCTATCACGCTCGTATTCATAAACTCAAACAAGTCGGTTCGTGCCGAAATATCAAATCTGAATTTTTGAAAAAAGTCGTGCGTAATTCTTCCGGTGGCTTCCGCTTTATTTCCCAGTCGGTCATACAATGTCATGTTGCCAAGCGCAATAAGGTTTTTTGAAAAAGTGATTTCTTCATTCTTGACGCTTAAAGGCATATTCAGAAAATCTAAAGTGGTTTGAATATCCTTCACCAAAAGTTTTCCGGTAAGTACGGGCTTATCAAAATTACCTGTAAGCAATAATTTTCCGCTCACATTTCCTGAAGTGTTATTTAGGGCATTTTTTAAAAGTTTTTCTAAAAAATCAAGTTTCAGATTGCCTACATCCACATCAATATCCATGTCTTCTTTTCCTTTGGCGGCTATATAATTCCCTTTAAAAGTCATATTGTTCATAGCGCCTGTAAGGCTTCCGCTGAAATCAATATGGTCCATCATATAATTGTATTTGCTGTTGGCGGAAAAATTACCCATATCCACGCCATCAATCGAAAGGTTATTGATATATAGCGAAGCCATGATACCGGGTGCTTTTAGCACATTCAGAATAGTGAGGTTGCCATTGGCAATGCCATTGATTTTATATGGTTTTAAAGGTGGAATAGCCTGTGTAATTTCATCTAATAATACATTACTTAGCAGCGCTACTAAATGTGTGTTACTGTCGGGATCAATATTCGTTCGAACTTCTATTTTATGCTTATCGCGCGCCACTTCAAGATTGCGGATGTCTAAAATTTTTCCGTCATAAAAAATAGAATTCTCTTTATCAATTACCCAGGGTTGATGATTGAAATAAAATGCCGAAGGCAACACAGATGCACTGATAGTTTTCAAATCGCTTTGAATGGATGCGTGAAAATCTACGCGGTTGGGGCTTGCCGAATCCTGAATGGTAAAGTGCAACACTGCCGAATCGCGCTCAAGCGAAGTGTTCAGGCTGATGTTTTCGGTAAACAGACTATCGTTGTAATAGAGCGCTGCAATTTTTGTGTCCCACCGTATAGAGCGTGGCGAGCCGTTGATGTCTATGGAAATATTTTCGAGTGTTTCTTTATTGTATGTTATGCCTTTGATATGCCCGTTTAACTGAAGCAAGTTTTTGTCGGTGCTGAACAAACCACTTAAGCGAATGCTGTCAATTTTTTTGAATTTGGGATGCAACAATTCCGTAAGGTTGGAAGTGTGCGGAATATTAATGTCGAGGGTAAATTCCTGTTGATATTTTTTGGCTTCGGCTTCTGAAAATTCTATGGCTGTATTGGTAAAATAATTCTGAAAGAAGTATTGCAGCGATTTATAAAATTCTTCAAACTTTATTTTGCCTTCCATATCAATAGTGCCAATGTCTGAATCGAATTTTATCTTTTTAGATTGGTTGGGCGCGGTAAAAGAAGACAGGTATAAATTATTCATGGAATACTCATTTCCGTATCGCTCAATTTCCAAATCGCTGATGTCAATGATGCCTTGAATATCATCGGGTTTTATTCCCGAAAAATCCATATCCAATCTGGCGGTGAGCGTCATGGTATCGTTCATCAATTTCAGTTCGTGAAGATTTGATTTTTTGACGTTCGATTTAAAACTGAATTTAGGCAATGCGGTATCTGCCAAATCAATCACTCCGTTGAAATCTAAAACCAAGTTGGGGTCGTTAACGGTTGCCATGCCCGAAAACATTTTTTCCGCAAATTCGCCTTCGAGCCTGATGCCCGTGTAATCATATTTGTTGAGCCAGATAGAATGAATGGTTCCGTCAATATCGGTATCAATGGTTTCCAGCGTTAATCCTTTTCCATTCACTTTGCCGTTCATGGTGATTCTTCCAAACAAATTTTCCTGCTGCAACCATTTTCCCAAATTAAATTCTACCGTAGCTAAATGACCCGCGTATGCCGCTTCTTCAATATCATCGGCAAATTTAAAATTGATGTCGGAGCGAATCAATCCCACTTGTGTCATCATTTCGGCATTGGCTACAAAGTCGTTGATGAATCCATCAAAATTTCCTGAAATGCGCACCAAACCTAACTGTTCCAATTGCTTCGGAAATTTTACAGAGGGAATGAAATTCTGCAAATCGCGATATTCGGTGCGCACTTTGTCGAGTTTTAAAGAGAAAAATGTTTCCTCAATATTGGGTAATCCGGTCAAATCAATTCTGCCGTTGAAGCGTGTTAGCTTTCCGGCATCTATCACCAGATTTCTTCCACGCAAATGGCTCACGGTTCCGTATACATTTCCAGTAAGCAAAACGGTATTGTGTTCAATAAAGCCTAATGCTTTCGCAAAATAATTGATGTCTCTCAGCGCCACTTTTGCACGATTCAAGTTGCCTCGCATGGTTACATTATTCAGAAAATCACCAAAGTCTGTGAAATTGTCATAGCTCATCGAAAAGTAATCGGTAATGTGGCTTTCGGGCGTAATGATTTCCATGTTTTTAAATTCCATGATATTGGAAGTAAACAGAAAGTCTGATGTAAGATTGTTTAACGTAAAGCCACTTGTTTCAGAGGCGCTTATTTTATTGATATGCGTGGTAAGCGAATCGCCTCTGAACAGCAATTCGTTCATATCGGCTCGGATGGAATATGCCAGCACATGATTGAAATCTATACCTATGCAATCGGGTGGTTTGTTATAATTATCATAACTGAACGAAGATTTATTGAGCGTAAAATGCTTGAGGCTTGCAGAAAATGGAGCGCCCGTTTGCTCGGTTTCTTTATCGTTCAACTTTTGCTGTGCCGCATAAGCATAGGGCTTTGAAGGTTCCGGAATACATATATCAAAATGGCAGAGCTTGGCAATGCTTAAATTAATTCCATCAATATTCAGCGCATCGGCATACAGGTGGTTTTCAGAAGTGTTGAAAGAAAATCCCGTTGCATTAAAATATTCAAGAGTAGCCTTGTATTCGTTGCGTCCCAACTGGTCGAGATAGTGAAAACGAATATTACGCAGCGCGGCAGCTTTCATATCTAAATGAAAAACCGCGGCAGGCTCATCGGGTTTCTTTTCTTTAATCGAAAACTTATCGGTAATGAACTCATAATTGAATCGCTCGCTTGTAACCGGACGATGCAGATATACATACACATCGCTGATATCGGCATCTTTAATACGCACTTTTTTGTTCAACAGCGAACGCAGCCTGATTTTCACATCAATATTTCCGGCATAAAGCAGTGTGTCTTGGTTATGGTCTTCAATATAAATACCGCCTAGCAGTATGCGATTGAAAAATCTGAAATGCACACTTTCTACAGAAACGGTGGTATTGAGTTCTTTGCTCAAATAAGAAGTAACTATGCCTGTCAGAAACAGTTGCACCCGAGGCAGCTTGAGCAGATAGAATGAGGATATGGAAAACACGACTCCCAGCAGCAATAAAATCAGTATTATTTTTCCAAGTCGTTTCAAAGGTTTATTTAATAATTCAGTTTAAAATATCACCGGATATACTATCTTCAATTTTCAATTAAAAAAGGTAACAAACCTTGTTTGAAGATGCAAATCCTTTTCATCTGCAATAATTACGCCTTAAATTTACATATAAATCATAACGGCCGTTTTTGTGATTTTTGATTCTAAAGAGGTTTTTTTATGCCGAAAGAGTAAATTCGCTCCATGAGAAAAATATACCCGATTCTACTTTTCCTGTTTTCTTCTTCATTCATTGTAGCTCAACAAATCAATACTGAAGAAATTATTGCACAAAGCATTCATTGTCCGTTTCAAATCAGCGGCATGTATTCTTCCAACAATGGCAAGTATATGGCAGTGAAAGGTAAGCGCAACTGCGATGGGAAGGTATATCAGGAAATCACCGTTTACCGCTCGGGCGAATCCTTCAACACTATAATATGTAATGTTTTTTTCACCGAAAACGAACAGGAAATTCTGGTGAAATGGATAGCCGACAAACTGCATATTCATCAAAACAATCTCGAAAAGGCTTTTCTAAAAAATACTGTTACGGTAGATAACGTTCCTGTGATTTACCCCAAGCGCACCAAGACTTTTTATTGACCCATGTTAGGGAAATAATTATTTAACTTTCCATCCTCAAAAAATAAATATCATGGCATACCCCAAAAAAGTTGTTGTTATTGATGGCGCACGCACGCCTTTTCTCCGTTCAGGAACCGATTATATGGATTTGATGAGCTACGAGCTTGCCAAATTTGCCATTAAAGGTTTGCTTGACAAAACAGGCATTGACCCCAAAGTGGTGGACAGAGTAGTGATGGGCACTACCATCTCGAATGTAAAAACCGGAAACGTAGCCCGCGAAGCAGCACTCACTGCCGGTCTACCAACCACTACGCCTTGCCACACCGTAACTATGGCGTGCATTTCAGCCAACCAAGCCATCACCAGCGCCTTTGAAGCCATTCAAATGGGACATGCCGAAGTGGCAATAGCCGGTGGCACTGATTGCGTGTCGGATGCGCCCATCATGTTCAATAAAGTAATGCGCAAAAAGCTGTTTAAAGCGCAAAAGCTGAAAGGCATGGGCGAAATGTTGCAATTTGTGTTGTCGCTGCGCCCTTCTGATTTTAAACCAGAAGCGCCTGCCGTTGCCGAGTTTCTCACCAACAGAACAATGGGGCAGGATTGCGAACTGTTAGCTTCCAAATACAAAGTAGAAAGAAAAGAACAGGATGAATTTGCCGCCCGTTCTCACCAGTTGTCAGGCAAGGCTGCTGAAGCCGGTTTTTTGGGAAAAGAAATTACTCCCGTTGAAATTCCACCCAAGTTCAAACCAATTAAAATTGATAATGGCGTGCGCGGAGATACTACGGTAGAAAAAATATCAAAACTGAAACCTGCTTTTACCAAAGAATACGGAACCATTACTGCCGCCAACGCATCGTTCCTCACCGATGGCGCTACGGCTGTATTGATTATGACCGAAGAAAAAGCCCGCGAACTTGGCTTAAAACCTAAAGCGGTGATTGTAGATTATGCTTACACTGCTTCGCGCCTGGAAGATGAATTGTTGTTAGGACCTACTTATGCCATTTCAAAACTGCTAAAAAAAACAGGAATGTCGCTCAGCGATATTAATGTATTTGAATTGCACGAAGCATTTGCCGGACAGGTATTAGCCAATCTGAAATGTTTAGCTTCCGATGAATTTGCCAAACAAAATCTTAACAGAGAAAAAGCTGTTGGAGAAATTCCAATGAGCAAACTGAATCTGTGGGGCGGTTCGCTTTCCTTAGGGCATCCTTTCGGAGCAACGGGAGGAAGACTAATTACCACCGCTGCCAATCGTCTGCATCATGAAAATGGTCGCTACGCACTGCTTGCCGCCTGTGCCGCGGGTGCGCATGGACATGCGATGATTATAGAGAAAGTTTAAAAAGCCCTAAGCCATTAGCTGTAAGCCGTCAGAAAAAATATTTTTCACTCTAAAACTATAAACCATGAGCAGAAAAGATTTTAGAAAATTAATCGTGTGGGAAAAAGCACATGCTTTCACCAAAAACATCTTTAGTGTTACCAAAGATTTTCCCGAAGAAGAAAAATTAGGCATCATTTCACAAATCAGACACTCGGCTGTTTCTATTCCTTGTAATATTGCCGAAGGTTGCGGCAGAGGCGGTAATAATGAATTAGCAAGGGTTCTTACCATTGCATCTGGTTCAGCTTCCGAATCGGAATATTTATTGTTGCTTTCGCACGAATTAGATTTTTTGAATCAAAAAAACTATATGGCATTAGATAACAATATTAATGAAGCGAAAAGAATGCTTCATGCACTTGAAAACAAATTGAGAAAATAAAATACTCATAGCTATCAGTTGCTTACTTATGGCTAATGGCTCACAGCTTAAAACTAAAACAATGACCCGCGAAGAATACGTAAAAATTGAAACCGACAGCAACGGTGTTGCAACGGTTTGGCTCGACCAGAAAGATGAAAAAATAAATAAGGTATCGCCCGATACTATTTTTTTGTTTGAAAGCATCATTGACGATTTGCAGAAAGACAACAGCGTGAAAGCCGTGGTGATGATTAGCAAAAAGAAAGATTTCATTGCAGGTGCCGATATTGAATCGTTTCAAAAAGTGCAGAAGCCCGGAGATTTCGAACCGATTACCCGCAAGGGACATGAAATTTTAGGCAAAATAGAAAACTCTAAAAAGCCCGTAGTAGCTGCCATTCACGGCAACTGTTTGGGCGCGGGTTTGGAAATTGCTATGGCTTGTCATGCACGGGTGGCAAGCGATAATAAAAGCACCAAGTTGGCGCTGCCCGAAGTGCGCTTGGGCTTACTGCCCGGTGGCGGTGGCACACAACGTTTACCCCGCTTGGTAGGCATACAAAAAGCATTAGACATGATGCTTACCGGAAAAAATATTTATGCCCGCCCCGCTTTAAAAATGGGTTTGGTAGATGTGGTGATCAATAAAGATGCGTTGCATGAAACCGCCAAAAAGTTCGCTTTGAAATTGGTAGCACAACCCCTTCAACGCAAAAGAAAAACTTCGCTGTTGGATAAACTTTTGGAAGGTCCGTTGAAAGGTGTGGTGTTTAAAAAAGCCAAAGAAATGGTGCTCCGCCAAACTTCCGGAAATTATCCTGCGCCACTGCGCATCTTAGAATGTGTGGAAATTGGAATGCGACAAGGCATGAAAGCCGGTTTGAATGCCGAAGCGAAAAAATTTGAGCAACTCATTCTTTCGCCAGAAAGCCGACAGTTGATAAATATTTTCTTCGCCATGACCGAGAAGAAAAAAGTGCCCGATAAAGAATTGGTGAAACCCGTAAAAACCATCGGTATGTTGGGCGCGGGCTTCATGGGTGCGGGCATTACAGAGGTAAGTATCACACAAGGCACGGATGTTATTCTGAAAGATATTAAGGAAGAAACCATTGCTTCGGCTAAGCAAACCATCTGGAAAAATTTCGATAAGCTGATTCGCAAAAGAGCGCTTACAAAAATTGAAGCCGATGCCTATATGCAACGCATTCACGGGCAATTAGACTACCATAATTTTGAAAAGGTGGATGTCATTATCGAAGCCGTGTTTGAAGACATCAAAATCAAACACAAAGTGTTGCAAGAAACCGAAGCCGCCATTCGCCCCGATTGCATTTTTGCAAGCAATACTTCAGCACTGCCTATTGCACAGGTTGCCGAAAAATCGAAGCGTCCCGAATTGGTAATTGGTATGCACTATTTTTCTCCGGTTCCTAAAATGCCTTTGTTGGAAATTGTGGTAACCGACAAAACAGCCGACTGGGTTACCGCCACCTGTTTCGATATTGGAGTGAAGCAAGGGAAAACCTGCATTGTGGTGAAAGACGGTCCCGGCTTTTACACCACCAGAATTTTATCGCCCTTTTTCAACGAAGCATTACTGATGCTGATGGAAGGCGCTGATGCTTTGCAATTGGATAATGTGATTAAAAAATTCGGCTACCCCGTAGGACCGGTAACACTTTTAGATGAAGTGGGTATTGATGTGGGCGCGCACGTAATGAGTGGCGATTTGGTGAAATTTTATCAAATGCGCGAAGGTTCCGTGTCATCGGGCGATGCCATAGTGCAAATGTTTAAAGCAGGTTTCAGCGGAAGAAAAAATAAGAAAGGATTTTACTTGTATGATGACAAAGGCAAAAAAGTTCACGGCAAAATAAATCCTGAAGCATACAAATTTTTCGGAGGAACTAACCGCAAACAATTCAGCGATGAAGAAATCATTCATCGTTGCGCTTTAAGTATGGTGAACGAAGCCGCATATTGTTTGCAGGAAGGTATCATTGCCAATCCTTTAGATGGCGATGTGGGCGCTATTTTCGGCATCGGTTTTCCGCCTTTCCGTGGCGGACCTTTCCGCTATGCTGACGAAGTAGGCACAGATAAAATCGTAAAAACATTGGAAGCACTTGCTTCGAAACATACCGCGCGTTTCAAGCCTGCACAAATTCTGATAGATTATGCGAAAGCAGGCAAGAAATTTTATTAAGAAAAACATTTCAAACTCATGAGTAAAAAAGTAATCATTTCGGGAGCCAATGGTAATTTAGGTAAAAGTGTAGTGAATAAATTTCTCACTGAAAATTGGTCTGTGATTGCTTTACTGCAACCCAACGATAAATCAGTTTTGAAAAGCCATCCGAATCTGGAATTATTTTTTGCCGACCTGAGTCTGGAGGAAGATGCACAAAAAGCTGTAGATGAAATTACTTCCAAACATCCATCCATTGATGCTTTGATTATGTTGGCCGGTGGATTCGCTATGGGCGATATTTTCAACACCGATTACGAATTGTTGCAACGCATGATTCATCTGAATTTTTTCACAGCTTACAATATTGCCCGCCCAGTATTCGGACAAATGAAAAACCAGCCTTCGGGAGGGAAAATGATTTTCATAGGTGCCAAGCCCGCCATTGAAAGCAGTGCCGGAAAAGAAGCGATTGCTTACGCGCTTTCAAAATCGTTGCTGTTTAAATTTTCTGAACTAATAAATGAAGACGGAAAAAATAAAAATATTTATTCGGCAGTAATTACGCCCGGAATTATTGACACACCCGCCAACCGCAATGCTATGCCCGATGAGAATTTCAACGATTGGGTTAGCCCCGAAAATCTTTCCGATTTAATTTATTTGTGTTGCAGCGAAGCCGGCAAAAATTTAAGAGAAACGGTATTGAAAGTGTATGGGAATGTATAAAAAGAACTCATGTCCGCCATAACTGTTTTTTGTTTCCTTCAACATATTTCATCAATAATCAGATGAATTTTTTCAGAAAGTTTGTACCCATTCAGCTATTCTTCCAAAGAAAATCAGGATAAGGTCGGGTTTGAAAAGTAGCGGAAATATAAAGCCGAATACAGCTCCCCAAAAGTGCGCATCATGACCGATATTATCTACTTGCTGTTTTGCCATATAAGCAGAATAGGCCAAATACATTGGTCCAAATATAAACGCGGGAATTCCTACGGGGATAAACATCAGATACAAATTGCTGGTAGGCGAAAATATAATAGAGGCAAACACTACAGCGGCTACAGCCCCCGATGCGCCTAAACTTGCATACCTGAAATTATCGCGATGCTTAATAAATGAATAGGTTTCGGAAATCGGAATTGCCAACATATAGAGTATAATGAAAAGATAAATTCCGGCAGGATAGAAATACAATTGAAAATACTGCTCTACAGTTTCGCCAAAAATCCACAACACATACATATTGATGCCTAAATGCAGCCAGCTTCCATGCAGAAAACCACTGGTTACAAAGCGAAACCACTCGCTTGTATTCCGTGCTACTGTGTAGGGCGAAAAAACAAAACGCCCCATTAAATCGGAATTTTGAAAAGCGGCAATTGATATCAAACAGGTAAGGATAATGATGATTAAGGTAACGCTCATAATATTTATTATAAATGGTTATAGCTCTTTCAAAAAAAATGTCAAGGCATCAGCAACAGTTGTTTCAGGTATTTCTTCCATGGGAATATGTCCTGCATTTTCATAAACAATGAATTCTGAATTGGGAATATCTCTATGAAAACTCTCTCCCACCGACAAAGATATCCATGTATCTTCTTTGCCCCACTGAACAAGCACCGGGCATTGTATAGAAGAAATAAGAGTGGTGTCTGAGCTTACACCATATTTAACGCGTGCTATAAATGCATCTCGATTTCCTTCGCGCAGAGTGAGTTTGTGATAATGCTCAACTAATTCATCAGTTACTTTATTTTTGTTGAAATAGACCTTATTTAAATTCCTTTTCACTACCCATTCTGGAGTCAGATACTTTAGCATTTCATTTAAAACAGGGGTTTTAGCAATTTTGAATATCAAGGGAACTTCATTTAGAGGATATCCGGAAGCATCAATTAAAATCATTTTCTTCACTTTTTCCGAATGTCTGATTGCCATTTGCCAGGCTATCATTCCGCCTAATGAATTTCCTGCTAAATAAAGCGTATCCATTTCAAGTCTGTTTGTGAATTCATTGAGAAAATCTGCATAATATTCGACAGTATAGTTGTGCTCGGCATTAGGTCCGGTAAGACCAAAGCCGGGCAAATCGAGACGAACTACTTTGAAATGCTGGCGTAATTCAGTTGCCCACCCTTCCCAAGTATGCAGCGAAGATGATGTGCCATGTATTAACAGCAAAGGGATTCCTGTTCCTTCTATCATATAATGCACATTCATTCCGTCTAATTGCATAAATCGTGAACGATCATCTGTAAATTTCTCCAACAGCTTTTCAATAGGAATATCGCCACGAAATTGAGTGAAACATGCGAACATTAATCCGCACCAAATAAATAAAATAATAAACAGCAGTTTTTTGAGCATTTATATTATTTCAAAAACTTTTAATTTTGCGGGCAACTGCCAACAAGATGCTAAAAGTAAAAAATAATCAACTATACTAACTATATGATTGATATTTTCAAAGTAATATGGCAGAGAAAGAGAAAAATCTTCTGAAGTGATACCCGTTCAGCTTAAGCAGACAGCAATGCAAGCCACATAGATTGCCGTTAATTTAAGGTTTGGTTCTTGTCATAGCAGATACTTCAAGGAGATTGAATTTTGCAGACTCGCGATCCATAGTCATGATTAAAAAATCTATTTGTCTTAATGTTTTAAAATAAAATCATGCTAATCATTGAATCAAATAATTCAAAGTGCAGAAAAATGGGACGAGGAGCAAGGGACGGGAGACGAGGGGGACAGGCTCAGGATGATTGCATGTTATCTTTTATCTCGAGCAATTTTTCACGATAGAGGGGTTTTTTGATAATATCAATTACCCTTTTGTTTTTAAATGCCCGTGCAAAATCATCATCATTGAGCGAAGAGGTTAATACAATTACTTTGATGTTGGCTGATATTTCTTCCGGAAGTTTTTCCAATTCAGTTAAAAACCCGAAACCATCCATAACAGGCATCATTAAATCCAAAAAAATAATTTCGGGAAGTGGAGGTTCTTTCACATGGAACATTTCCTTTATTAATAATAATGCGCTGACCGCAGAAGTAGAAATCAATACATTTTCAGCAAAGACTGTGTTTTGAGCCAGTTTCTTATGTATAAAATTGGATATATTATCATCGTCAATAAACAGAACTGTATTCATGATGTTGTTTTTTGAGCATTGAGATTAGGTAGTTTTACTTTGAAAGCAGACCCAGTGCCGGGTTGAGATGCTACTCGAATGCTTCCGCCCAACTTGTTGACTATTTCTTTGCAGATATATAAACCAAGACCCGATCCGGTGGATTCCTGAGAAGAGCGAGTAAACATTTCAAAAATTTTACTGTGGAATTTTTTAGGTATGCCTTCGCCATTGTCTTCTACAATAAGGGTAAGTTCATCGTTAGCAAAGTTCAGGTTAATATTAACTGCCGGATGGGGTTCATCGCTGCGTTGATATTTAACGGCATTACTTACCAAATTGGTAATAAGTGACTTTACCCTGATTTTATCGGAGAAAAAACTGAATTCTCTACCTGTTGTCAGGTTAAACTGAATTTTATGACCATGATTAAAATGTTTAAGGTCATCAATCACTTCTTCGGTAATTTTTTCAATGTTCAGCAATTCGGGTTTTATTTCCATTCTCGAGTTTCGCGAATAAGTGAGAATACTTTTAATGGTTTCGTCCACCCTGTTTACACTGGTGTCCATCATAGAAAGCAGGTTCTTTATTTCTTCAGGCTGTTGGAGGTGGTCTCTGCATATTGCAACCAACCCCAATACAGACATAAGCGGTGCCCGTAAATCGTGAGAAGTGCTGTAAACAAATTTATCGAGTTCGATATTTGTTTTATACAGCTCATTATTTTTTACAGTAAGTTCTTTTACTAACTTGTTTAAATTCAATTCCGCATTTTTCTTTTCTGTAACATCCTGAACTATGCCATAAAGCCGGATGGGTTTTTTGTTTTTATCAAATTCGAATCGGTAACTGGAATATCCATATCTCACTGTGCCATCGTGCCTTATGAACCTGAAATCGAAAAATGAATCGGTGAGCGTTTTAAATGCCAGTTCCATCATTTTACGCACAAATTCTTTGTCGTCAGGATGAATAAAGGATAAAAATAATTCTTCTGAAGGAACGGCTTCTTCTTTTTTAACTCCATAAATGTTATAGAACTCATCTGACCAAAAGTGGGTATTGGTTATCATATCAATTTCCCAATTGCCCATGTGTCCAATTACTTGAGCTTCTCTTAGTTTAGCTTCGCTTTGTGTTAGTTTTTCTTCTCCCTCCCGGTGCAACGCTGCTGTTTCAAAATTTTCGAGAGCAAACGAAATATCACCCGCTACTTCTTCCAACAAGGTAATTTCTTCTTTACCAAAAAAATTAAGCTCGGCAGCATATACGTTAAAACTGCCAATAGTCTTATTGCCTCTTTTTAAAGGTAGTATCATGCACGACTGCACGCCATGCTTGGCGGCTAAAGGCCTCCATGTTTCCAATGCGGCATCTTGTTCGATATGGTTGCTGAGGTAATACTTACCGACTTTCATTACATATTCCTGCGGACCATTTACCTGCATATGCATCCGGAGAATGCGGTCGAGTTCTTCGGCAGGCATTCCGCTTCCATTAACGGTGCTGATGGTTTTTTCCAAATGGTTAAACATACCTATCCACGCCAATTTAAACTTGCCAATTTCGATCGCTATCCGGCAAGCAGCGCTAAGTAGCACATCCTCATCTTTAAGGTGAACGATGCTTTGATTTATTGCGCTGATAAAAGTATAAAGCCGGTTTACTTTCATTAGTTCTGCTTCTGCTTTTTTGCGCTCGGTAATATCATTTCTAATGGCTACATACTGATAAGGTTTGTGGTCTTCATCTAAAAACGGAATAATGGTTGCATCTACCCAATAAATAGTGCCGTTCTTAGCTCTGTTCCTCATCTCTCCTTTCCACACTTTCCCGTTCGAGATAGTTTTCCAAAGGTCACTGAAAAACTCTTGGCTGTGCAGCCCTGAATTAACTAACCTGTGATTTTGTCCAATTAGCTCTTCCAAAGAATATCCTGAAATTTTACAGAATTTGTTGTTGGCGTATTTTATGTTTCCAATTGGATCTGTAAACGAAACAATGCTCGATTCATCTATGGCAAATTTGTAGTCTGAAATTTCTTTGAATTGTTGTTGCAGTTCGGTAGTGCGTTCTTTTACCTGCTGTTCTAGTTCTTCGTTTAGTTTTTTTAGCTTTTCTTCTAGTTCTTTTTTGTCGCTAAGGTCATGGCTGATTTTTAAAAAACCGGTCAGTTGCTCGTTTTTATCAAACAATGCCGAAATAAGAGTGCTGCCCCAGAAGGTGGTGCCATCTTTACGCATGAGAAAACCTTCATGACCGGCACTGCCATTTGCAATGGCTTTTGCAATAAGCTGTTCGGGAAGTTTGTTTTCGCGGTCCGGGGCAGTATAAAACACCCGAAAGTTTTTACCAATTATTTCATTGGCTTTATATCCTTTATTTTTTTCGAATCCTTTGTTCCAATCGAGAATAATTCCATTTTCATCTAAAAGCAAAATGGCGTAGTCCTCTATCGGCTTCATTACATGATGGCGGTTATCGGGCGTGTTTTGCATAGTTGGGCTGGCTCCTATTTGAGTGAATATAAGGCTTATTATTTCATAAATGAGATTTATTTGGAATGACTTGTCTGTCTGTTGACTGCTTGTATTTGGATTAGTGACACTTTGGCTGCGCTTGGCATAAAGGTGAGAGCTTGCCTCTGATGAGTGAGTTTTACCGATTGCTTCCAGCTTTTTTAAGGCTTGTTTTTATGGTTTTAAAAAAAAGCATGTTAATAATTGAAGCATGTAAATGGGACGGGAGACGAGGGGCGGGGGGCAAGGGACTGTTTAGGTTTCCCTGCCTCCTTGTTTGCTGATGGAAATGAAAAACTTTTTGTCTTTATTTTTTTTGAAAAAATCATGTTAATTATTGAAGCATGTAAATCATGGTGCAGACAAATGGCACAAGTAACTCAATGCATGGCTTGGCTAAAGACTTTGCTCAAATGAAGGCATTGAAAAACACATCTGACAATATGAAATCATTGAGTTCTATAACTAAAATAATATTTCTTAAAACTTTCATGCAGCGAACGTGTCTTATATTTGAACCGAAAATAAAAAACACTCTGTCATGAGCGCTTATTCAGACTCGAAAAGCTCTTGTTTGTTTACTTCGCAATGGCACGATACTCTTCGATATAATGGCGCTGAAACTCGATGACATTAAGCAACCCGTAGCGGATGAGTTAGAAATTTTTGAAAAGAAATTTCGCGAATCCATGAAAAGCCATGTGCCGCTGTTAGACCGCGTAACGCACTATATCGTGAAACGCAAAGGCAAACAACTGCGCCCCATGTTTGTGTTGCTTTGCGCCCGCCTGTTCGGCAATATTGGCGACAAAACCTACAATGCCGCTGCGCTCGTGGAACTGCTTCACACGGCTACGCTGGTGCATGACGATGTGGTGGACGATGCATATTACCGCAGAGGTTTTTTTTCGGTAAACGCGCTTTGGAAAAATAAAATATCGGTGCTGGTGGGCGATTATCTGCTCTCTAAAGGATTGCTGCTTTCTATCAACAACGACCATTTCGATTTGCTGAAAATATTATCGAAAGCCGTCAAAGAAATGAGCGAAGGCGAATTGCTGCAAATGGAAAAAGCGCGCAAGCTCGATATTAAAGAAGATGTGTATTTCGAAATTATTCGCCAAAAAACCGCTTCGCTCATTTCATCGGCATGTGCGTGTGGCGCGGCTTCGGTGATTGATGATGTTGCCGAGATTGATAAAGTAAGATTGTTTGGCGAAAAAATCGGCATCGCCTTTCAAATAAAAGACGATTTGTTCGACTATGGCAACCACGAAATAGGCAAACCCAAAGGCATTGATATTAAAGAGCGAAAAATGACATTGCCCTTGATTTTCGCGCTTAATAAAACTTCTTTTTTTGAAAAAAAGCGCATTGTGAATATTGTAAAAAACGAAAGTAAAAATCCGCGTAAAGTAGATGAAGTTATTTTGTTTGTGCGCCAATCGGGAGGCATCGAATACGCCACCGAGAAAATGAAACAATACCGTCAGGATGCCTTAGATATTTTGCAAACATTTCCCGACAACGAAGCCCGTAAATCGCTTGCAGATTTGGTTTTGTTTACCACGGAAAGAACCAAATAGCCCGATTTTTATTTCATTTTAAATTCTAAAAAAACAAATACCCTGAGCGCTCCTTTACAAATACTATATGAAGACAATCATCTGATAGCCATCAACAAGCCATCAGGCGCTTTATCGCAAGGCGACATTACCGGAGACGACCCTTTAGGTGAGCAAGTGAAACAATACATCAAAGAGAAACTCAACAAGCCGGGAGCCGTTTTTTTAGGAGTGTTGCATCGCTTAGACCGCCCCACTACAGGAGCCATACTTTTTGCCCGAACAAGTAAAGCGTTGGAACGCATGAACCAATTGCTCAAAGAACGAAAGGTAAAGAAAACCTATTGGGCTGTGGTGGCTCAAACACCCAACCCCGAATCGGGCAAATTGACTCATTTTCTTTCGCGACTTGAAAATCATAATATCACCAAAGCCCATACGAAGAAAATAGAAGGAGCTAAAGAAGCAGTGCTCGATTATCATTTACTGCTGAAAACCAAAGATTATTCACTGCTTGAAATAGCGCCCAAAACAGGCAGACAACATCAAATCAGAGTGCAGTTATCAGCTATTGGCTGCCCGATTGTAGGCGATATTAAATATGGATTTAAAGAGCCTAATGCTGATGCTTCTATTTGTCTTCATGCCAGGCGATTAGAATTTATTCATCCGGTCAGCAAAGTTAATGTTGCGATTGAAGCGCCCGTGCCTGATTATCCGGTTTGGAAAAAAGTGGTGAACAATTGAGCGATGACCTTTTTACTGTTTTATTGAAGAGTATTTATTCTTTACAAAAATCCAGAATATACTGTGCCACCAATTCCGGTTTTTCGTGCTGCACCCAATGCCCGCTATCAGAAATATAGTGAATTTGGTATTTGCCTTTTACATACTGTTCCAAACCAACAGTAAGTTCCTTGCTCAAAGCCCTGTCGGCTTCGCCCCATATCACCATCACATCCATTTCATAATCGGGAATGTTTCGAAATGATTTATTGAACATCGCCCTTCCTGCTGCCCTGTAATAATTTACGGGTCCGGTAAAATCGCTGCGTTTGCTGAAGGCATTTTCATACTGCTCAATATCGTGTTTCTGAAATGCTTCTTTATGAATAGCCCAACCTCTCATGCCCCGCCAGAAAAAAGTTTTGAGATTGCGGTGCATCCACCATTCGGGTAAAAAAGGCAATTGAAAAAAGAAAATATACCAACTCATTTTGAACTGCTTCCAGCTTGTAAGCAAATGTTTTTGCAGCACAACAGCGGGAGGACAATTCAACACTATCAGTTTTTCGGTCATTTCGGGATACCATTTGGCGAACTCCCAAGCCACTCCCCCACCCCAGTCGTGCCCGACAATGTAGGCTTTTTCGTAGCCCAATGCCCGAATCAATTCGGCAACATCTTGCGCCAAAATTTTAATTTGATAATCGCTCACCCGAGTTGGCTTGTCTGTTTGCCCGTATCCACGCATATCGGGCGCCACCACATGAAACCGGTGAGATAACAACGGCATCACTTTAGCCCAACTGTATGAAAATTCAGGAAATCCATGCAGCAACAAGATGAGTTTGCCGCTACCCGATTCTTTAATTTGAAACCTGATATTGTTGGCGGTAATGAATTTGCTTTTCATGTGCGGAATTTGTGGAAATGTTTTGAAAAAGCCTTATTGAATTCTCTTTAATTACATGTAAGTTTACTTAAACCTGCACAAATGAAAAAGTGGCTGCTTGTTTTATACACTGCTTATGTAACTATTTTATTTATCAGTTTTATTCCATTCGCGGTTTTGCTTTATGCGGCTACATTTTCAATTACCTGGGGAAAAGGCATTTCTTTTCTCTATCGCTTCAACAAATTTTGGGCTGATGCATGGATTTTTTTGAGCGGAAACAAAATGTATATCAACGGAAAAGAACACATACAAAAGGGACAGGCTTATGTTGTAGTTGCCAATCATAATTCCAGTGCCGATATGTTTCCTGCTGCCGCAGCCACACCTCAACCCTTCAGGGTTTTAGGGAAGAAAGAATTGGATAATATCCCGGTCATGAGGTTTCTTTTCAAAAAGTTAGTGGTGTATGTTGACCGCTCAGATGTAGAAAGCAGAAGAAAAAGCATTTATGAAATGAAACAAATCCTTCAACAAGGCATTTCAATTTTAATTTTTCCTGAAGGAACCCGAAACAAAACCGACCAACCACTGAAATCTTTTTACGATGGCGCATTCAGGTTGGCAATTGAAATGCAAACGCCCATACTTCCTATGGTTATTTGCAATGCTAAATCCATGTGGCATTATGATGAATTTCTCATTCGTCCTCAAAATTTAGAAGTGTATTTTCTTTCGCCTATCTCAACTTCAGGTATGACTGATGAAAACATGAATGCTCTGAAAGAAAATGTTTACAAACAAATGGAACAGCAAGTGATACAACACGATGTGTTGTTCAATGAAAAATTCAACCCCTCACACTTCTGAAGAACAAACGGGTTCGTGTTTCACAGGAAAATTGACCGACTTGGCAATGAAGCATTTTTCGTGTGCTTTATAGTGATGTTCGTTGGCTTTTTGAATCATAGCCAGTTCTGCAACTATAACCTGAGGCTTTAATATTACCTCTTTAAATCTGCCCGAACCATCGGGCGATTCGAGCATGACTCCGAATGCGTGGTCGAAATAATGGGTAACCACAATTCCATGAACGGCACACAAGTGCAAAAACCAAAGCATGTGGCAACCAGAAAGCGAGGCTACCAAAAGTTCTTCGGGATTGAATTTTGAAATATCGCCTCTGAATGACGGGTCTGAGGAACAAAGTAAATCGGGCTTGTTTTCGACTTGAATAATATGGCTTCTTTCATAGGCGCTGTAGCCGGAAGTTCCGGTGCCTTTGTTGCCTGTCCATTGCAACAATAATTGATAGTGATGCTCTCTCATGACTGTTGCAACAAATTCATACAATCAACCAAACTATCGCGCCAATAAGGAATTTCCAATCCGAATGATTCAACGATTTTTCTTTTGTTCAACACACTATAATGCGGGCGCGTGGCGGGGGTCGGGTATTCATAAGTTTCTATCGGAAAAACTTTGCAATGGTTTCCCGATAAATCAATAATTGCTTTGGTAAAATCGAACCAACTGCAAACTCCTTGATTGCTGAAATGAAATACCCCCGAAGTAGTTTTAACATTGCTGTGTATGATAATTTGCAAAATTGCAGAAGCCAAATCGCGGGCATAGGTAGGCGTTCCTGTTTGGTCAAAAATCACTTTCAGTTCCTTTCTTTCAGACGACAAACGAAGCATGGTTTTCACAAAATTATTTCCGAAAGAAGAATACAACCACGAAGTTCTGATGATGATAGCATCGGGATTATTTTTCCTGCACAATTCTTCTCCTTTCAGTTTCGATTTCCCGTAAACACTCAGGGGATTTACAGCATCGTCTTCTTTGTATGGAGTAGATTTTTTTCCGTCAAAAACAAAATCGGTAGATACCTGAATAAATTTGATATTTTTTGCAGCACAAGAAACAGCCAAATTTTCAACTGCCTGAGCATTGATTAAATAAGCGGCTTCCTCTTCGGTTTCGGCTTTATCAACGGCAGTATATGCCGCACCATTTATAACAAAGTCGGGCTTGGCATGGGCTAAAAAATCATCTACCGACACTTTATCGGAAACATCTAATTCCGCTCTGTCGGTAAAAATAAATTCGGCATCGAAATTTTCAGACAACACTTTCAGTTCGCTGCCTAATTGTCCATTGCTGCCTGTAACAAGTATTTTCATGACGCTTGTGGTTTATTATGTGAAATGGGTGCATGACAAATTGCAACTTTTATACTTCATACCCATGAGGCTGAATCAAAAGTCTGCTAAGTTTCAGTTTCATCAATGTCATCATGAGCTTGTCGAAGGATATTACCTTAACAACGGTTTCATGGTTCGACAAGCTCACCATGACAGACTTTTGATTCAGCCTCAGCAAATGTTGCAATTTTTCCCGCACCCTGTGAAATAGAAAAATCATAAAATCAAGGCTATTGGTTAATTTTACCCTTGACATGATTCAGATTGCACACCTTATCAATCCCGTAAAAGTAAACAGCAATTCCGACTTGTATCTAACTCAGCCTTTGGTTTTTGAAAGCATGAGGATAGCTAAAAGCAATTGTAGTTATGCAACACAGGTTGCTCAATACAGCATTCAATATCCCGAAGACCACGAAATTATACCTGAATATTTTGAGAAATTAACCGACCTGAATCGTTCCATTTTAGACATAAAAGATTTTGAACGCCCCAAAAAACTTCCGCTCATCAGCGATATTCTGGAAAAAGCGCATGAAATATCCGATGCCGACTATATTATCTACACCAATGCTGACATTATTTTATTGCCCTATTTCTACGATGCAGTTTTTGAATATATCGCTGATGGTTATGATGCTTTTGCCATTAATAGACGAAGAATCTCCAAAAAGTTTTTGAATACTCAAAACCTGAATCTGGTTTTTGCAGAAACCGGAAAATCGCATCCCGGTTTCGATTGTTTTGTTTTTAAAAGAAATCTGATTCCGAATTTTATTTTAGAAAACATTTGCATCGGCATTCCGTTTCTGGAAGCTACCTTGCTTTATAATCTGGTGGCATTCAGTGATAATTTCAAACTGTTTGACGACAAGCACCTCACCATTCATATCGGTATGGACGTGATGCCCAAGCGCGACCCCGAGTATTATTTATACAATAGAAAAGAGTTTTTCTTAAAAATTCTTCCGCAGTTAAAAGAACTGCTGAAAGCAGAAAACATGCCCTACGCCATGCTGCCACTTTGGAAGCGCATGTTGAAAACCGGATTGAATCCGGCAGTTTTTACATTGGTAACTACAGAGTTGGAGGCAAAAAGTTTTATGGAAAAAATGCGCCTCATCAAAGATGAAGCAAGGTTTTTCATTTTGGGCAGAGATTGAGGATTGAACTCACTCCGTTAACAACCTTGATACCTCTGTATTGGAAATTCTTTTTCCATTATAAAACGGCACAACAAAGGCATCGCTCATGCCTTTGGCTTTCAAAAACTGACGATGTTTTTCTGCGGCATTGTAATCGCTGAATTTATTGGGCGAAAGATACCGGTCAATGCCATCGTTCAGCGTATATTTTTCTACTCCCTGCATTTTAAAAAACATTTCGGGCGATTGTTTCAAGGGGCTCGAATATGCCCCTATTTGCACCCGGTATAACAACCCTTCTACTTTTTTGGCTTTCAATACAGGGGCTGCTGTTTCAAGAGAACTTATAGTTCTATCGGATTGAGGAATTATTTTTTTACTTTCAGATGGTAGCGAAGATTTTTTGTCGGCTATATTTTTAGTTACAGTTTCCTCTGATTTTGCAGGCGCAACAGGCTCGGGAATAACGGGCGCAGGTATTGTTTCTATAAAATCTTTAGTGGGTGTTTTTTCTTCTGTAATGATGGGTAAGGTTTCTTCTTCGGCTGCTGCCAAATCCGATGCTTCACGCATCACGCGCCCCGCCAATTCTTCTTCCAATTCATCCGAACCTTTGTAAAGATTTTCCATCAACGCTTCTTCCATGTCATCATCCATTTCTGCCACCGGAATTCCCGCTAAAAATTGTTGTTCCGGCTCAGGCGTTGCTCCGAAAGCATCGAAATCATCTTCGGGCTGTTCTTCAGGCGCATCCATAGTTTCGAGATCGGCTGCAAGCAAAACACCTTCTTCAAAATAAGTATCCTTAATTAACACCGAATAAATATCATCGCTGCCCATGCCTCCCTCGCGATTGGACGAAACATAGCCGCTTTTATTCGTTGCATCAAGAATAAACCCAAAGTCGTCTTGCGAAGAGTTGATAGGGTATCCCAAATTTTTCACATCAGCCCAACTGCGCCCTCCAAAACGCACCGAATACACATCTAAACCGCCCAAGCCGGGCAATCCATCGGAAGCGAAATACAAAGTGCCGGTAGCATGTATGTAAGGAAACATTTCGTTCCATTGGGTATTTACATGTGCGCCAAGATTCACGGGCGCACTCCATCCGTTTTCGGTTTTATCTGCGTAATAAATATCCAAACCGCCAAATCCGCCCGGCATATCAGATGCAAAAAATATTCGGTTACCATCTGCCGCAAGCGATGGATGCCCGAGTACATATTCAGAATTGTTGAGGCTGAAATTTTCGATAATATCCCATCGGTTGTCCGTCTGAGCGGCTGTGTAAATCTGAATTTTCAGCACGCCTTCTTTGCTGCGCTTTTGTATGCCTTTTTCAATACTGTTTCGCGTAAAATAAATCAAATTATTTTCGGCATCGTAACAGGCGGGTCCTTCATGAAAATTGCTATTAATGAATCCCTGCATTCGTTGCACTTTTGAGGCACTGTCAATATTCACTTTTTCTACCTGATACAGATCTAAAAAACTTTCGCCCGTCCATTGATCTAAGCCACCAGGATTTTTTCCTTTTGTGCGGGACGAAACAAACAACAAACCATCTTTAAAATATGCAGGAGAAAAATCTGAATAAATGGAATTGAATGGCATGTTTTTAATTTCAACCTTTGAAGAGTCACGCACGAAATAGTGAATCATTTCAATAAACTTCGCTTGTTTAGCGCCTTTACCGTCTTGTTTCCAATCTTCATATTGTAGATACCATTCGCGAGCCTCATCATAATTTTTATTGTATTTCAAAACGGTAGCATAGTAATACATATATACCGAATCAAGTTGCTCATTTTCTGCCGCATTTCGATACCATTTTTCGGCATTGTTCATATCGCGCGTCAGCCGATAGCATTCGGCTAATTTCATTTTAGCTTCGGGAATATCATTTTTCTTCAGCAACTTCTCATATTGTTCAATAGCCTGTATATAGGAATAGTCTTCGAATAGCGCATTGGCTCGTTCCAAACGTTTATAGTCTTTTTGTGCAAATGCGGGCACGATGTATAGTCCGAATGCCGCAGCGAAAAAGATTAAATCTTTTAATGCTGCAAGAGCCTTTGATGCTGTTGAATGATTACATTGGAGGTTTCTCATCAATACCAAATTAAAACAATCTTGGGGAAAGTATTTTGTTTTTGTTTTTAGCAAGGTCCATCATAAAGATTACTTCATGTGTTCCTGCCGATTCGCGCCTGTATTTTTTTGCAGCCAAATCGTAAGAATAGCCGAGCCGGAAACTACCGGAAGAATTTTTGATTAATTTGTTCAGAGCATATTGAGTAGAGAAAATAAAAGAGTTATCGCTTCGGTAGCCAAAGCCCAACCACACCGAACTATACAACACAAAGTTCATATTGAAGTCCACCTGAAAATTGGTGCGGGGCACATATTTCATGAGCAACGAAGGAACAATAGAAAATTTTTGTCCTTCCATAGTGTACTGCTTGCCAACATTGAACAGATAATCGAAAGTGAAATAATAATGATTGTCCATCGGAATTTCGAGATAATTCAACATGCGGTTATTGAAAATCTGCGGCACCGAAAGCCCCAATGCCATTCGTTTATTTCTCAAATAGATGCCCGCACCGGCATTAGGAATAATTTGACCATTGCCCATTTCCATAAATGGTGTTACATCGCCCTGCTGATAAGTGGTGAGTTTCGATACTTCGGCTCTCGTATAAAACACCCCGCCATTCACTCCAAGAGACAAAACATTTTTTCCTATAAAAATGCGGTAGGCATAATTGGCGTTAACAGCATAAGTATTAAAAATACCCAATTGGTCGTTGAAAATATTAACTCCAAAACCATATTTGCGATTGGGAGTAAGGGTATGAAAAGTAGCCAGCATGGTTTGAGGCGAGCCATCAATGCCGGTCCATTGATTGCGATATGCCAAAAACACACACATGCCTTCTCTGCTGCCCGCATAAGCCGGATTGATGGTGAGTTTATTGAGCAGATACTGCGAATACATAGCCTCTGTCTGTGCTTTCGTTGAAAAGACAGCGCACATAATTATGGCTATGAAAAAAAAATGTTTCATCGTTTTAAAATCAAATATCCGGTATAGGGTTTCGTGCCGTCTTTCAAATCAAGATGGTAAAAGTAGGTGGCTTCGGGCAGTTCTTCTTTAAAGCCCGTGAAACCATCCCAATCGTTCTGATAACCTTTTGCTCTGTAAACTATTTCGCCCCAGCGGTTAAAAATAGAAAGTTCGCTTTCAGGATAACTTCTGATACCTTCAATAATAAAGAAATCGAACACGCCATCGCCATTGGGCGAAAAGGCATTATGGATGAACAATGGAAATGCTTTCACCGTAACAAATACCCAGGCTGTATCGCACAAAATGGGTTGCCCGTCATCGCAAATTATATAAAAGAAAGAATCTACACCAACGAAACTAAAATCGGGCGTGTAGAGCAAATCGCCATTATTCAAATCCACCACCGAGCCATTTGGCGGGTCCGACACAAAATCTATAACTATGGTTTGATTGGCGTTGTATTCGGTATCGTTCTCCATTACGTTGAACTGAACAGATATATTGATTTCGGTTTCTATGAAATCATTGTTGGCATCGGGACGAATGTTGCCCACATTTACTATAATAAAACCATTTCTGCACAAGGGCGGATTGCCCGTATCGCACACTGTAAAATAGACGGTATCCACTCCCGAAAAATTTTCATCGGGAGTATAAACTATCGTTCCGTTTTCGACTACTGCGGTTCCGTTGCCGGGCTGTTGTGTAATGATGAGCGATAGTGAATCGCCATCGGGGTCGGTAGCAATTTGTTCGGTAGTTACTATAAGAGAGGTATTAGGGTTGATATTAAAAACCCTGAAAATGGTATTGGGGCGTTGATTCACAAAAATCGTAATCGTATCGGAATTAGCACAACCATTGGTATCGGTAGCGTGAAGAATATAAGTTATCGTTCCGGGAGGATATGCTTTAGGATTTAACAAAGTAACCGTATCAATAAAAGAAGCGGGCAGCCAAAAATAATCCCCAGGTGGAGCCGTTGCATTGATAATTATGGTATCTCCTGCATTAATCAGCGCATCGGTTCCGGCATCAATAATCGGTAATGGATAAATAGCAATGGTTTTAGTAATGGTGTCGGCACAACCATTTTGAGTTGTGGTAATGAGTGTAACATCAAAATCGCCATCTGTGTCATAAGCATGACTAGGCTCTTCATCGTTGGAAGTGTTTCCATCGCCAAAATCCCAAGTCCATATTACAATAGGCACATTGGCTGAAAAAGAAAAATCAAGAAACTGTACCGTATCAAATCTGCACTCGCTTACAAATTCAAAATTGGAAGCAGGCGGCAAGGACATGAGTATATTAATCGTATCGGAATAAAAAATGGTGTTAGTATCCTGAACAAATACCCAATACTGACCACCCGTAACCACACTAATGGTTTGATTGGTTGAACCGGTGCTCCACAGATAAGATACATAGCCCGGTCCGGCATCTAACAAATAAGGTTGAAAATTGCATATACTGGTGTCGTTTCCTAAAAATACTTGCGCATTGACTGAACGAAAGTTCAACATCAGAGTTACCAGAAAAAATAATAGAATACGAAACATCAACATGCAAGGCAGTATGTGAATACAGTCAAAAATATAAATTATCCCATGAAAGCTTTTCGAAATTGCTTAAAGCATATAGACAGCAAAATGTTGATTGCAGTATTTCAGCACCACACTACAAGGAAACATCAACAAATCATAGAAAATAATTTGTTTATCTCTGGAAGACCCATAAAGTTGTCAGCATTTATTTTATAGGATATAATATTTACTGTCCGAAAACAAATGTGAATTACATGGAATCTAACCTGTACTACAAGACTAATTAAATGATAAGCGTAATTTTAAACTCAGAATGTTTAAAAAATTGCTCAAAGAGTTGCCTTCAACACATCGTTCAATTCGGCAGGCGCTTCTTTTACATCATCGGGAATATCACCGGTAAGTGTTTCTAAAAATACTTTTATCAAATTAATTTGTTCGGGCGTAAAATCTTTGTTCAATTGAACTTTACCCATAATGCTGATGGCTCGCCCCAAATCTTCTACACTGCCATCGTGAAAGTAAGGATGAGTTTTGGTTACGTTGCGTAAGGTTGGTGTTTTAAACATGTCTTTGTCTAACTCATCTTTAGTTACTTCCATTCTGCCAAAATCTACAATGGTTGTTCCGGTGTATTGGCGGAAGTCTTCAATAGCTCCGAATTTCTGAAGCGAATTGCCTCCCAATGCCACGCCATTATGACAAGTAGTGCATCCTTCATTGATAAAAGTCTGAAGTCCTTTTTTCTCTTCATGTGTCAGTGCATTCACATCACCAGTAAGGTAAGTATCAAATTTTGAAGGGGTAATTAAAGTGCGTTCAAAAGCGCCAATAGCTTTTTCTAAGTTGGTATATGTCAAAGGGTCTTTTTCTTCGGGAAATGCCAAAGCGAAATGTTCTTTGTAAAGGTCAATGGCTTTCAGGCGTTTAATTAAAAATTCTTTGGAAGGAATATTCATTTCCACCGGATTCAATATGGGCATTCCAGCTTGTTCCTCCACATCTTTGGCTCTGCCATCCCAAAACTGCATGGTGTGTAATGCCGCGTTGAAAGAAGTTTGAGAATTTCTTGTGCCAACTTCGCCTTCATCTCCGGGCGATAATGAAAGATTATCTACTCCGAAAGTTGCAAGGTTGTGGCAACTGTTGCAGCTATTATTGCCTTTCAGTGAAAGTCTGGTATCGAAATACAAAAGCTTTCCTAGTTTAACCTTTTCGGGTGTTAAAGGGTTTTTAGGATTTTCGGCAATTTCAGGAACCGGCTTGAAAATAGTTTGTGCCTGTGCCAACAACTTTTCTTCTTCTTCGTTGGTCATGCCTGCTGGGGCTTTTTTACCTTGTTGCGTGTTGGGATTCATGTTGCAGGCAGCAAAAAGCAAAGCTGCCGCAATAACAATTAAGAATGATTTCATGGCTGTAGTAAATTTTGTTTCCAAAAATAACCATTGCGAATCGAAATGGTTTCGACTGTGTGATATTTATCACCAATATTTTTTTCTGAGCAGAAAAAACTCACATAAAATCCACATCCTTCAGGAAAGGATACTTCATGAGATATTCGAGCGCTTTGGATGCGGGCATATTTTCAAACATTACCCGATAGAGCGCCTGAGTGATGGGCATTCGAACTTTATATTGGTCGCCTAAAAATTTACAGACTTTTACTGTGTGAATACCTTCGGCTACTTCAACCGAAGAGGCTATGATGTCATCTAATTTTTCACCCTGAGCCAAACGCACGCCTACGGAATAATTGCGGCTGTATGAACTGGTGGCAGTGGCAACAATATCGCCAATACCTGCCAAGCCAACGAACGATTTCACTTCGGCTCCCAATATCTGCCCGATGCGAATGGCTTCGCCCAAGCCTTTGGCAATGAGCAATGCGCGGGCATTTTCGCCCAATTGCAAACCGGTGAGTGCGCCCGAAGCAATAGCGAAAATATTTTTCAAAGCTCCGGCAAGTTCCACTCCTTTCATATCGTGACTGCTGAACACCTGAAACCTTATGCTGCGCAATGCTTGTTGACCTATTTCAATCACTTCATCAAAAGGGCTGGCTATTACTGTACCCGCGGGCAATTTTGCGGCAAGCTCTGTTGCCAGATTCGGACCAGAAATACACCCGATGCGCACCACGCTGGTTTCTTTCATAATAAGGTCGCTCATGGTGAGAATGTTTTTTCGATGAATGGTTTTAACACCATCAATGGTTTGCCCTTCGGGAAGTTCTATATAAAAACCTTTGGTGCCGTGAATCAGAATATGTTCGGGGGTGAGGTAAGGCGAAAATTTCTGTAATACTTCAGGAAAAAATGCCGAAGGAACAGTAGGAAAAATGAGTTCGCAGTTTTCTGCCACCAACTTAGGGTCGCTGGTGGGCGTTACGCGCTCATGCACTTCCTGATTCAGATTTTTTCTGGAGTTTAAAATATCATCAATGGCTTCGAGTCTGCGCGCATACAACAGCACTTCATGATTTTCGGCAATCAGATTGCTGATGGCAGTTCCGAAACTGCCCGCTCCAATCACTCCTATGTATTTTTTACCGTTCATTTCTTTCAGACAAATTTTTCAAAACCCAAACCGCTCAACCGGTTGTGATAAAAAAACAATAATTGCATATCGGCCACCACAAAATTTCCTTCTTTGGTTTTGAGCATAGGCACTGGGTCGTGATACATTCCGAGATGCTTCAAGCCATGCTCCAACAATCCGTCAAGGTCGCGATTGGTGATGTGGTCGGCAACCATGATTTTCGATTTACCTTTTCGCTCCATCACTTCCTGCAAAATATTATTACAGGCTTCTTTCAGTTCATCATATTTCAACACACGGTCTTCGCGGGGCAACAACATCAAAGCATATAAATCGAGTTTTTTGTAGCGCTTCAGCAGTATTCTGAAAGCCGCGAATGCCAGTATATGGCTGGAAAACACCACATTGTTTTCGTGATACGATTTCACAATATTTTCGCCCAACATTTTAATATACTGCGAATGGCGTTGGTCATCGGGTTTCAACGCTCCATGCAGTTTGTAGTATTGCTTAATATCTACCACGCGCCCATGCTTGTCAATACTTTCGCCTTTTTCATTTACTCTGTTGCCAAACAAATCCATAGGCGGTGCATACGACAGATAAATTTTCGAACTCTGTGTGAGCAGTTTAAAAATCAACCGCAACAGTTTGAATGAAGTAGAAAACTTATCGTTTTCGCCCAAATATTGCTCCTTCCCTATTTCGTGCAGATAATCGCGAATAAGCACCGGAGCTTCCAACACAAAATGATAATTAATCACCATCGGGCAGATGATAATTTTTTTGGCAACGGTATTTTCTTTTTCCGCTTTAACAAAATTTTCAAACTGTGCTTCCATTGCAGTGCCCAACAAGCCAAGTTTGAGTTTGCTCTCCAAAACACCTGAGCGCGAACGGGTTCCGCCCGGAAAAAATATACTGTGGCATCCCTGCTGCAACGCTACGTTAGAATAGGTTTTCAGTGTTTCGAGATAAAACACGTTTTTCTTTCTTCTATCCACCTTATATGCGCCCAAACGATTCATGAAATAGGCAAGAATTTTTATTCCGAATAAATTCAGCCCTGCACCATATATAAAAGCAGGCAAGCCCATATCGTGAATTGCCCAACCCACCAACATGGAATCGAGATTGCTCGAATGTGTAGGAACCAACACCAATGTATGGTCTTTGCCTAAGGCACGAATAGCATCAATATGCCCGACCAATTTCACGCGGTCGCGAATGCTGAACTGCCTATCAATACGTTGCTTGAAATTTTTTCCAAAGCTGGTTTTGAGCAATCGCGAAAAACCAAACGGCACCATCACTTTGGCAAAGTCGTGAATATTAGGGTCGAAGTTTCCGGCAATTTCATTTACATAGCGCGAAATGATGGAAAACAACAGCGACTTAGCTTCGGGCGAATGTTCTTTTTGCTGCTCTAGCTGAGAAGTAATTTTGATAAGCTCACTTTTAATGGTGCTCCAGTATTGTTTTTCATCGGGGGCATCGGCTTTCCAGGGCTTTTGAGTAAGGCGAATACGCTCCTGATAAAGGGTTTTTGCCAATTCATCCAAAAGCAATTCCTGAGTAGGAAAATCTTTAAGCGTTTTATCAAAACTCGCTTGTATTACTTCTTCAATAAATTCATATCTGCGTTGGCTCATTTTATATATGGGCCATTCTGTTACATCGGGAACGATGTAAGGGTATCCATCTTCACGTTTGGCGGTAACCTGTGGTTTCAAATCAGCATGGTTTAAATCAACAAAAATTCTTACAACAGCGCCTGTTACAAACGCTAGCTTGTGGCTATGAGTTGGGGCGGTAAATATACTTTAAAAGTAAAATTATACAGTGTAAAAGCTAAAAATGGCTAAGGATTGTTGTGCAAAAAAAAAGATTTTCATCACACAAGTTTAATTTATAAGCAGAAAGTTAATAAACAAAACTTTTGGCTACACACCCAAAACCCATTTATTACTACCTTAGCCAATCTTTCAAAAAAAACTAAAAAGTTCATGAAAAATTTAAGATTGTTTTCGATTCTATTTGCCTGCTTAACATTACTGCTTGTATCGTGCGGTGGTGAAAAAGAAAAACCCGGTTACACTTATGAAACCCTAGCCAACGACCCGCTGAATGCCCGCATTTACACGTTGCCCAACGGGCTGAAAGTGTATCTTACCGTAAACAAAAAAGAACCCCGCATTCAAACATATATTGCCGTGAAAGCCGGCTCGAAAAGCGACCCTGCCGAAACTACAGGTTTGGCGCACTATCTCGAACACATGATGTTTAAAGGCACTGCCAAAATCGGCACTAATAACTGGGAAGAAGAAAAAGTATTGCTCGATGCCATTTCAGACTTGTATGAAAAACACAAGCAAACATCTGACCCCGAAGAAAAGAAAGCCATCTACAAGCAGATAGACAGTATTTCTTATGAGGCATCGAAATTTGCCATTCCGAACGAATACGACAAAATGATTTCGGGCTTGGGAGCTAAAGGCACCAATGCCTTCACTTCATTAGAGCAAACGGTTTACATCAACGACATTCCCGCCAACGAACTCGAAAAGTTTTTGTTTGTGGAAGCAGAGCGCTTTCAGCAATTGGTTTTGCGCCTTTTTCATACCGAACTCGAAACCGTGTATGAAGAATTTAACCGCTCGCAAGACAACGATTATTCGCGCTCTTACAAAGCGTTTTTCAAAGCGCTTTTCCCCACGCATCCTTACGGCACACAAACCACTATTGGCGAAGCAGAGCATTTGAAAAATCCTTCGATGGTGAATATTCACAAATATTTCGACCAATATTATGTGCCCAACAATATTGCTATTTGCTTATCGGGCGATTTGGATTTCGACAAAACCATAGCGCTCGTTGATAAGTATTTCAGCAGTTGGGAAAAGAAAGAAGTAGCGCCCTTCACTTTCGAGCCACAGAAAGAATTTGCCGAGCCGGTGGTGGTAGAAGTTTCAGGTCCTCAATCGGAACACATGTTTTTGGGTTTCAGATTTCAAGGGGCAAAATCGAAAGATGCGCTCATGATAAAACTGGTAAATGGCTTGCTCAGCAACGGGCAAGCAGGCTTGATTGACCTCAACATTATGCAGAAACAAAAAGTATTGCAGGCACAAGCTTTCCCGAACTCCTATGCCGATTACTCGGTGCATGGATTTTATGGCGAGCCGCGTCAGGGACAATCTTTGGAAGAAGTTACCACGCTACTTTTAGCGCAATTAGATTCTTTAAAGCAGGGGAAATTTGACGATTGGCTATTAGAAGCGGTAATTAAAAATATGAAGTTAGACCAAATAAAATCTTATGAAAACAATCGCAGCCGCGCCTTTGCTTTTGTAGACGCTTTTGTGTTAGACAAAAACTGGCAGGATGTGGTGAACGAATTTTCCGAAATGGAAAAAATTACCAAGCAGGACATCATTAAGTTTGTGAACGAACGCTATGGCAACAATTACGCGGTGGTCTACAAACGTACTGGCGAGCCTACAGGAGTAGTGAAAGTGGACAAACCCGAAATTACTCCTGTGGTGCTGAACCGCGATGAAAAATCAGTGTTTATGGCTTCATTCGATTCTATGCAGTCGGGCAAACTCACTCCACTGTTTATAGATTACAAAAAAGAAATTCAGAACACTGCCATTGTCGATGTGCCTTTCAGCTATATCAAAAACACCTTCAACGAATTGTTTGAGTTGAACTACATACTCGACATGGGAACCGACCACGACCGCAAGTTAGGTTTAGCCATTAAGTATCTGCCTTATTTAGGAACCGAAAAATATTCTGCCGAAGCATTGCAGAAAGAATTTTTCAGACTTGGTTTGAGTTTCGATGTTTATACCTCGCGCGATAAAGTGTATGTTACGCTCACGGGTTTGGAAGAATCGTTTGAAGATGGCGTGAAATTGTTTGAACATATTCTCTCATCGGTAGTGGCTGACGAGCAGGCTTACAGCGATTTGGTAGATGGCACTTTGAAAGAGCGTGCCGATGCTAAATTGGAAAAAGGAACCATCCTTTTTTCGGCTTTATCTAACTATGCCAAGTATGGCGCGTTTTCGCCTTTCACCAATATCATTTCCGAAAAAGAAATGAGAGCTATTAAACCTGCCGAACTCGTCTCTATGATTCAGAGAACAGAGTCATTTAAACATCGCATTTTTTACTACGGAAAAAATGACATGAATAAAGCCCGCGACATCGTTGCAAAATATCATGCATCAACTTCCAACTTGAAAGATTATCCCGCACCGGTTTCTTATCCTGAATTGGACATGACTAAAAACAAAGTATATTTTACCCACTACGATATGGTGCAAACCGAAATCCTCATGCAATCGAAAGGACAAACATTCAATAAAGAATTGTTGCCTCATTCACGGTTGTTTAATGAATATTTCGGTTCGGGTTTGTCTTCCATAGTTTTTCAGGAAATAAGAGAAGCAAAGGCATTGGCTTATGCTGCATATTCGGCTTTCGGCACTCCACGAAAATTTGACGAGTCGCATTATGTATGGGCATATATCGGCACTCAGGCAAATAAACTTCAGGATGCCGTGAATGCCATGCAAGATTTGATGAACGATATGCCCGAAGCGCAATTGCAATTTGATGGAGCCAAAGAAGCCGCTTTGAAAAAAATCGAGAGCGAACGCATTGTAGGTTCGCGTATTTTCTGGAGCTACGAATCTGCCAAACAATTAGGTTTGGATTACGATATCAGAAAAGATATTTACGAGCAAATTCCGGCAATGACCATCAAAGACCTGAAAGCATTTTTCGACAGTAATATCAAAGGCAGAAACTATCATATCTCCGTCATCGGCAATCGCAATATGGTTGACCCGAAAGCGCTGAAACAATTAGGCGAATACAAAGAACTCAAACTGGAAGAAGTTTTTAATTATTGATAAGTTTGAATTTGATTTGAGTGCCTGCCGTCTGTTCAGCTAAACTGCCGTCAGCTAAAGCAGACGATATTTGGTTTTGCTTTGATGAAAGGATTGGAACAATCTTTTTAGCCATATGCCATTAGCTATTAGCCTTAAGTAGTTTGCAGTTTAGTAAACAGTGGTCTGCTGGCTGAAATATATTGCTTCGAAAATGGCTTCCACAAATTGTTCAATATCTCCTTGAAATGACGAGTAACTGAAGGCTATGTCTTTGTTAGATGTAATAAGAAATGCTCCGGAGAATTGTGGAAATTGTTTGAAGTTAACTGAACTCGTGAAAAATATTTTGCCGGAAGCCTACTACAAACGGGTGTCTAAATCTCAATACCCACCCATAAACTTTCTTGTATACCATTCTACACTTATCAAGCCCATAAGCAAAAAGAAAATCCATTTGAGATTAATGAGCGAATCTGTTTTGAAGGTATCGTAGAGTACCGGCTTAATGTTTTGATTTTCGGTGATGGCTTTTTCTAAATCACTCCATTGTTCGGGGTAAAACATCTGCCCGTTGGTTTGCTCGCTGAATTGGTAAAGTAACTGATGATTTGCCACCGGATTCAGAGCCTCCAATTGCAAAGGAACTATGGTAAATTTTCCCGAAGATTGATGCGATTTATCGTTTAGCTTAGTCGAAGCTGTGTAGGTATAGTTTCCCATAGCAAGACTTCCCGTAACCAGGCGATAACCATTTCCCGAGCGCGAAAAAGTTAACGCAGTTTCTTTGCCTTCAGCATCTTTCAACATCAGACTCACTTCAGGCTCGTTTACCAATTCGTAACTCTGATTATACAATTCAGCTTCAAAAATAAGAGGCTCGTTTTCGTTGAAAATATTTTTCGCCAACTTAACCTTAAAAGGTCGTTTATCTTCTTTCACCGAAAGATATTGAATTGCCTGTTGAACCAATTGATTGGTAAAATCGTGCGACTGATTCAATTGATAATCATACAACCTCCAACGCCAGAAACCCTCTCCTGCAAATACTGCCGTTTTTTGCCCTAAAGATTCGTTAAAAGCCAATAATGGATACTCTGTTTTCACAGAACCTACTCTCTGATGCAGCAATACTTTTGATGCTGGCTGCAATTTATATTCTCCAAAAGGCACAGAAAGCGGAGGCATGCGCTGTATATTATTAATGAAAGCATCGGTGAGGCTGTATAATTGAAAATCACTGGCAGTAACGGCAGTTACTTCATTGAATCGTTGCCCGGAAGTCAACAACTGCAAAGTGTTTTGATACTTATTGAGTTGTGAAACATTGGTTTGTGCACCTACTATAAACCACAAAGGCACTTTGGGTTTTTCGAGCGCATCAATAATATTCTGAGGCATTCCGGTTGCCGTTGGAATTTGATGCAACAAGGCTACACTGTATTCCGAAAAATTAACATTGAGCGCATCGGGAAGCAACTTCACTACCACCTCATAATTTTTGTTGCGCTCTATCGCTTGCCTGAATGCCGAAATATCGGGATGCGGGACAGCAGCCAGCAACAAAACTTTCTGACGACTGTCTAATACTTCAATGAAAAAATCTTTGGTATTGTTCGTTCGGGTGTATTCGTCATTCACCGGGTTGAGCAGTACCCGAAAATGTTGCACACCGCTTCTGGTGGCTTCAATCACAAACTCTTTGCTTTTCAATTCTTCTCTGCCAAAAGTGAGTTCTTCCGAATACAAATTCTTTGGATTAACGGCATCGGTAACATCGGTGACGCTCATGGTAGTAGTGGCGTTGTCGAATCCGGTCGAAGTGGCATCAACAGCAACCTTGAATTTGTCGCCCAGATACACAATCTGGTTGTGGTAAATTTTTTCTATTTTCAAATCTTTCTTAGGCATTGTGTCGCCCATCGCGATAGTATAAACCGGATAATTGATGCCAGAAAGCCGATACACCGGATTGGCTCCCTGATTATAAATGCCATCTGAAGCCAGAATCATAGCCCCAACATTCTGATTGCCATAAAGATTGGATGCTTGTTGTAAAGAAGCAGCTATATCCGTAGATTTTCCGGTAAAAGCCAGGGAGTCCGGATGCAGCAGTTTATTACTGAAGGGGTAAATCTTCACAGAATAATTACTCGATAATTTGTCTGAAAAGTTTTTCAGGTTTGTCAAATATTCTTTCTGCTCTGCTTCTGCTTTGAACGTATTCAGTACCGATTCAGTAATGTCTTGAAGAATAATGATTTCGGGTTTTTGCGTTTCGGTGAATTGCGAGCGCAAAAAAGGCGACAAAAGAAAAAAGGCAATGATACTCACCACAACAAAACGGATTATCGAAAGACCAATAAAAATACGTTTTTGCGAAGTTGTTGGATTTTGAACAATATTGTTTTTGAAATACAACAATGTGGCATAAGTAGCGCCCAACGCTAAGCACAGCAGCACAAACCAAACCGGATATTGCAATATGAGTTGAGAATTCAAAACTGTTTTAAATTAGACCTTGCGAAGATAACGGATAAGTAATATGCTATCTGATAAATTTAACTGACCATTTTCTTATATTTCAAATCTTCACCAATAAATAAAAGTATTTTAAGGAACTTCATTGCATGATTCCAGCTGTAATTTCAAGATTGGCACCAACCCCCAGCGGCTATCTGCATATTGGAAATGCATACAATTTTCTTGTAAACTGGTTGACTGCCCGTTCTTCGGGCGGGTTAGTTTTTTTGCGCATAGACGATTTAGATGCTGCCCGCGTCAGAAACGAATACATCGAAGATATTTTTAGAACTTTAGAATGGCTGGGTATTGATTGGGACATTGGTCCGAATGATGTGCAGGATTTTAAAAAAAATTGGTCGCAAACGCTGCGAATTTCAGACTATGAAAACACCCTTTCTCAATTAGCTGAAAAGCAACTTTTGTTTGGTTGCGCTTGCAGCAGAAAAATTTTGGGTAATGCCGAAGTATATCCCGGATACTGCCTTGATAAAAATTTTCCTCTGGATACCAAAGAAATTGCGTGGCGCATACATATTGAAGAAAATACTACCGTTAGTATTCATGATGAAGCATTGAATCGGGTTGATTTCGATATTCATCAACTGCTCGGCAGCGCGGTGGTTCGCAGGAGAGATGGTGTGCCTGCATACCATATTGCTTCGCTGACAGACGATATAAATTTCGGCATCAATTTCATAGCCCGCGGTATTGATTTGCTGCCCTCTACCGCATTGCAGCTGCATTTAGCCGGGCAATTGAACAATGAATCGTTTTTAAAAACAAAATTTTTGCATCACGAACTTTTATCCAACACCGATGGAACAAAACTTTCGAAATCTTCCAACGATACTTCACTAAAATATATACGCGAAAATGGCATGAAAGCCTCCGCATTGCTTCAATCATTTGCAGCATGGAAAAGCTTGAAAATATCGGGGAATATTCCATCGGCTTACCACCTCTTATCGTTTTGGGATGGAACTTATTTACATAAAGTATGATTTTTTCCCAAACAACCGTTTGGTAAAAGAAAAAAACTTTATAGCTTCGTTGCCATTATGCCAATAGTTAAAGTCAGTCAGGAATACATACTCAAGCAAGCGTTGCAAGTTTTTCGGCAGAAAAGTTACTACAACGCCACCATGGCAGATATAGCCGAAGCCTGTGGTTTGTTGAAAGGAAGCATCTACCATTATTTTCCGGGAAAAGAGGCGCTGATGAAAGAAGTGCTGAAAACCGCTCACCATTATTTTCAGGTGAAAGTGTTCGACCACGCCTACAACGATAATTTATCGGGCAGAGAGAAACTCAAACTGATGTTGCAAAACATTGAATCTATTTTTATTGAAGACGAAACCAACTGCATTATGGGTAATATTGGCGTGGAAACATGCCGGGTGATACCTGAATTTTCAGGATTAATTCAAGAGTTTTTCAACGCATGGATTGATGCATTTACTCATGTTTACAAAGAAAAATATTCAGCATCTAAAGCCAGAGAAGTAGCGGAATTCAGTGTGGCTGAAATAGAAGGCAGCGTTATGCTTGCCAGAATATTTAACGAGCCGAAATATCTCAAAGATGCTCACACGCGCGTATTGGGAAGATTGGCGTAAGGAAAACTTACATCAGTGAGTAACGAGCACTTTCTTCTCGAAGTTATTGATAATGCCTTTTTCGTTTTCCGAAATTTTGTTGCCGCTGATTTTTGCCAAACTTCTTAAAATTTCAAGGCAGGCTTTTTTGAATGCCGGGTGCAAAGTGATATGGGTAACTTTCAGGTAAGTCTCGAAAGATTTGAGCGCATCTTCTTTACTATCGAAAAATTCTTCTTCGGTTTCAAAAGCAAACTCGGTATAATAAGCCAAGTCGGTTCCATATTGGTCGGGAAAATCTTCGAGTGGCGCTAATTTGGCTTTGATTAATTCAATAACGGCTTTCTTTTCTTTATCGTTGATGTATCCGTCAGCGATGGCGATGGCGTAGAGCACTTTGCCAAATTCGATGTAAAAACTTTTTGGAACCATGGCTTTTGATTTTGTATGAAGTTAATATTAATTCACTTCATAAAACAATTGTGCGCTAATTATTTCATTCTGAATCTGAAAGATTCAAATCTTTATAGAAATAAATGCACCGCTACTGCCGTATGCAAAAGATGACAAACTATTATTCATTCATCCTAATCATGTAAATCTTTCCGGAATATTCTGAAGCCAATAAAAATTTATTCTTAAAAGGAAACTCCAATTGCACAATTCCTTTGCCTGCATTTCCTTTTGTATTGAATTTAAATGCAGTGGAGTCATTGTTTATTTTTAAATAATAATATTCATAGCCATAACTGTTGAACCAAAATACAAAATGATTCCCCTTGCCGGTATTCCCCAACACGCTATAGTCAAACATTTCAAGATGGCTGTTTTCTTTTTTTATACCGAGTTCACTATCCGCCAACGGGCAAATATCCACTTCAAATCCATTGTAAGATTTTAACAGATAATCATTTTCCAGATAAAATTCTTTATGTTCATACTTGAGCACTATAAAACTGCTCAACGGAATCACACATTTAAGTCCGGGTATTACTTTATTCGTGTAAAATTGTTTTTTGACAGAATATAAAAATGAGTGGCTCGCATCTGCTGAATCAATATTGTAACCGCCCATTTTGCTGGTATCGCTTTTTATTTTGAATAAACTATCGGGTCTTAGTTGAAGTATGGAATCGTTTAGTTCCTCATCTGAAAATAGCAATGGCAACGGTTCCTCATTAAAATCGGGATATTTTAATCTGTAAACTAATCTTTTATTCACAAAATATATCGTTCCCGAGTCATCAGCCGCTGCATAGTCGTCTCTTTCAAATCGTTTGATTTCTTCAAAATTTTTATTGTAAATAATAACGAAGCCTTTGTTAGTTAATCTCCAGTCAGTAGAGTTAGTGTCTATATTGCAGAAGGTGTAATAGAAATTACCGGTAAATCCGAAATATCCCCCTTTGTTAACGCTGTAATTTTTAAATGGAAGCTGCTGAATTTCAAACTTAGTGTTGGTATGCCCGGGCAACTCCGGTATATCAGGATGTTTATCTCCTTCAGGAATCTCATAGCCGCATCCGCTATACAGCAACGTTAAAATTAAAAGGAGATATGAGAAATGATTCCTTAAACTCGCGCAAGTCTGTAGCCTTGCCTTGCAGGGTTTGGGACTTGTGCCCTTATAATAACCCCCAAACCGGCACCAATCTGTGTTTCGAAATTTATATTTTATGCTCATGTTATGAAAGTAATAAATTCGCTGCTAATTGTTGAAGGGCACGAGTCGCTCAACACATGGCTTAGCTACAGACTTGCTCAAGCGAGCGAACGCTAACCAGACAAGTCATAAAAAACAAAACCTGAAATTAAATTAAGTCTAACTGTGGTTTGAGTGCTGCAACCGCCTGTTTGAATGAAACAAGATTCTCCTCTTTAATGGGATGCGATTGAATGGGCTTTTCTTTCAAAGGGTCCACTTGTTTACCGTTTTTCCAAAACCTGAAACAAAGATGCGGTCCGGTGGCAAGTCCGGTGCTGCCCACATAACCTATTACTTCGCCTTGTTTCACACGCTTGCCTTTTTTAATTCCTGCTCCGAATTTCGACATGTGCAAATACTGAGTGGTATAAACCGAGTTGTGCCTGACTTTTACATAATTACCGTTTCCGGCTGTATAACCTGCTTCTTCTATAACGCCATCGCCCACAGTCATAATAGGTGTGCCGGTAGGCGCGGCATAATCGGTTCCCAAATGCGGTTTTACGGTTTTTAATACCGGATGAAACCTTTGAAGATTATAGCGCGAACTGATGCGACTGAATTTTAATGGAGCTTTCAAAAACATTTTTCTGACACTCTGTCCTTCTTCATCAAAATATTCAAACTTACCATCTTGCTTATATCTGAAAGCATAAAAAGGTTTTCCATAATGTTCGAAAACAGCGGCTTCAATTCTGTCCACACCTACAGTTTTGCCTTCCACTTGTTTTTCATAGAAAATGATTTTAAACGCATCATTTTTTTGAACTTTATAGAAATCTACTGTCCATGCAAAAATTTCAGACATTTCCATAGCCACCGAAATGCTCAAATCGTTTTTCAAAAATGCATCATACAACGATGAAGTAATAGTGCCTTTGGCTTCGCGCCTCACGATTTCGGTTGGCTTTTGCTTTTTCTCAACAGGATTGTTTCCGGTAAGGTCAAAAACAACATAATCTGTTACATTGCTTTCATAGACTAAATATGCCGGACCGGATATGGAGTCTATATTGAAGAAAATAGTATAAGGCTGGTCTGCACGAATACTACGGAGATTAAATATATCTTTAGAATGTTGTTCAATTTTATTGATAACCGGATAACCCACTCCATTTTTCAATAGAATATTACTGAAGCTATCTCCTTTTCTAACTTTTTCCTGAACTATACTGAAGCTGTCCAAATCAAATTCATAGAGATATTCTTTTGGTTTGGCAGATACTGTAGCTTCAACTATTTCACCTTCAGACTCCACTGTAGCTTTGCCTGAAAACAAGTTCCGTATCATAAATACTAAAGCAAACAGGATGATGATAATTCCTGAAATAACAATCAATTTTGCTTTGTTTCGGTTGCTCATTTGTGCAATGATAAAGAATGCCTGAATAACGCTTTCCACAAAATTTTGTGGTTTTCCTCAATAACTGTTCTATTGCTAAAAAATCTTGAGATGCTTAAAACATATTCACATATCCGAAGTGAATTTTTGCTGCTCTGAAATTTACAGGAATATCTTGTCTTCCGCCAAGAGCATAAGAAATAGAAAACATGCCCGCTTTGGTTTGAAAGGCTAAGCCTGCACCAAATCCGTAAGGGAAGTCACGCACTTTTCCATCGAAAAAATTTGCTTCTGTATATGCGCCATCGGCAAATACATTGAAGTAAGAATTTTGAGCTAATAAAAAACGAAACTCAAGCGTGGCAACATTGAATAATGAACTGAAAATAGATTCTTCATCAAAACCACGCAACAGTTTCGTTCCACCTAAACGATACATTTCATTGAGAAAAACATTATCGGAAATAATTGCTCCGCCTCTCATAGCAGTTTTTATGGTGCTGCGCTTACCCAGAGGCCAATACTTATCAAACTGATAATCAATTTTATACTGAGCAGTTTTCACTTTCAAACTATCGTATAAAAAAGCAAAAGTTTGGTCGGGATTTTCGGGGTCGGTGAGTTCGGTAATCGTATTATTAGTAGTAATTCTGCGCGTTCCTGCCGCACCACTTAATCTCAATAAAAAACCATCGGTAGGATTGAAACGATAATTAAGCCTGTCATAATAATATTCCAAACCATAAAGGATTTTTCGGGTATCTATATAATCGGGCAAGCGTCTGTTTACTAAAATACGGGCAGTATCAACATTTAAAACATTAGTGAATTCATTGTTTACAAAGGCTTTAATATAGTTCCCTCCGGCAAACATATAGCTGATACCTGCATCCCAATCTACATCGAGAAACAATGTGTCGCGTTTATACAACCTGATGCCCGCGTCAACACCTAATGGTAATGAAACAATGTATGGAAAAGAAAAACCGGCATCTAAATTTTGTGTGCGCTCTTGCAGTTTCCGCCAATTGAGTCGCAGATTTTCTCCATAACCAAAAGGGTTCATCAAATTCAGGTTAGCTTCTCCGGTAATGAGCAGCTTACCGGTAACTTCATTATTAGGCAGGAAGCCCACCAAAAAATCAAAATTACTGGCTCTGCGATTGGATAGGTTGAGCACAGGTCGGGCTTTATCACCGGCAAAGAGTATTTGAACAGGTTTGTCTTCTGCAATAAATGATAATTGCCGGAGTCTTCTGCTCATGCGCTGCACCGTGTTTTCATTATACAAGCTGCCGGCTTTAAATCCGAGATAATTGTAAAGAAAATATTTAGAAATTTTAGCATTGCCTTCAATCGCCAGCGTGTCGAAAGTTATTGCCTGATTTTTTTCGAGCAGCAAGGAAGCGCTAACCGTTTCATTATCTATTTGAATACTGTCTAACCGCACTACCGCGAAAGGAAACCCGTTGTTTTCGGAATACACAAGAATTTTATTCAGCAGCCGACTTACCTCATTATAATTGAAGGGTTTTCCCGAATAAAATTTCTCTTTAAAACCGGCTTCGCTCAATATAGATTTGTCAACATTACCGGGCGAAAGTTGCAACCACTCATATCTTTCACCGGCTTCGAGCCAGGCATTCAGAACTTGGTTATGTTCATAAAAACTGTCGAACGATGCAGTGAGATAACCCTGACTGTATATATCGAACAGCACTTGCTGCAAAGCTTGTTGAGCTTCATATTCATTATTGTATCTGTTTTTTAATTTGGCTAATTTCAGAAGTTTAACAGAATCATTGTCTGTAATAATTACATTAACCGAAAGCCTTTCCTCTTGTCCATTTGCTGAAAAAATGATGGCGCAAATGCCGAGCAAAAAAATAAAAAATGTTTTAAAAAAACGGTTCATTTATATTGACAGTAAGCAGTTCTTTAGATTTTCGATATGCGACTGTTAGATTTTCGACATTGTTTCAATTCACTTAAATTTACCGAATGCCGTAAAAACAAACTTCCAATTTCTTATCTCTATATTCAAATATCCAAACTCTAATTTTGCAACAAATTATGGTTTTAAGCTAAAGGCTTCATTGCGTAAAGTTCAACAAATGGCGGGAATTTATATCCATATACCTTTTTGCAGAAAAGCATGTCACTATTGCAATTTTCATTTTTCTACCAATACAAGGCTACAAAACGATTTTACTAAAGCATTGTTGCAGGAAATTTCAAACAGAAAAAATTATCTGTCGGGAGAAAAAATTGAAACCATATATTTTGGAGGGGGCACTCCTTCCCTACTTTCCGAAACACAACTTTTCAGCATTCTTGATAGCATACACAAAAATTTTATTGTTGCTGAAAATGCTGAAATTACCTTAGAGGCAAATCCTGACGATGTGAATGAAAACACGGTGTTGCTATGGAAAAAAGCAGGCATGAACCGTTTCAGCTTGGGCGTACAATCTTTTCATGACGATGACCTGCAATGGATGAATCGCGTGCATAACAGTCATGATGCTTTAGCTTGCATAACAGAATTATTAGATAACGGTTTTGAAAATTTTAATATAGACCTCATCTATGGTATTCCCGGATTGACAGAAGAAAAATGGCTCGAAAATTTAGAGATTTTCGCAAAATTGAACATTACTCATTTGTCTGCTTATTCGCTCACTGTAGAGCCTAATACCGCGCTGAAAAAAATGATTGATTTGAAAAAGAAAACTCCTGTTGACGATGAACTTTCTTTAAAACATTTTGAAATGCTGATGGATTTTATGGAAGCGCACAACTATGGGCATTACGAAATATCGAATTTTTCAAAAAAAGATTCTGAATCTAAACATAATACTTCTTATTGGTTGGGTAAAAAATATATCGGTTTAGGACCCTCGGCACATTCGTTCGATGGTGTTTCAAGACAATGGAATATTTCTCATAATTCAAAATATATTCAGGCGCTTACAGAAAACAATGAATGTTTGTTTGAAAAAGAAATCCTGACTGAACAGAACCGCTACAACGAATATATTTTAACCCGACTGAGAACCTGTTGGGGAATTCAAGAAGAAGAAATGCAGCAACAATTTTCAGAAGCGCTGATGCTTAATTTTCAAGATTCGATAAAAACATTTCTTTACAGAGGCGATGTTTTAGAAAACAAAGGCAATTATGTGCTTTCGAGAAAAGGAAAATATATTGCAGATGGTATTGCTTCAGAATTGATGGCGGTGTAAATCAACCTTTAATTTTTCCTTTAAACTTACTGCTAAAATCAAAATCATTATTCAAATTTTGAATCGAGTCGAAACCAAACGCGTTTTTTGTTCAAACAGATTACAATTCAAACGACCTTTTATTCCTTTTCACAACTATCCGAACAATGGGAAAAAAAATAAGCGGAAAAGAGAATCCACA
>CAZFFP010000002.1:0-91941 GCA_964518215.1 uncultured Chitinophagaceae bacterium | reverse complement strand
GTTGAATGTGAAAAAAATTTATTGATTTCGAATTATTTGCAAAGTTTTGAGAACATCAAGGAATCAATTTTTCTATTCTCGTTGTTAACCACTGATAAATTATTACCGAAAAATTGCTTTTATCTTTTTGCATGTCAGAAATTTTTTGAGATATCTCATTCAGTTTTTTCTGATAAGAACTAGTGTTGCTGAATTTAAAAACTACTTGAACCAACCGGAGAAATACCATCACCAAATTTTTATCTTCAAAAACAGCGTTCTTATTTTTTCTGATACTTTGTAAGATATTGTTCAGTTCTCTTTCAGCAAGGAGATATTCTTTGCTGTCGAAATACACCATTGCATAAACAATACGATAATAGTAATATTCATGAGCAGGACGTTTGAGCAAATCATTTTCTAAAAGATTAAAAGCTTTGTTGTGATTATTGTCTAATAAAAAACTAATGGCTGCGAAATATCTGAAACGATGTTTTGTCTTATCGCTTTGTTCTATTTCGTTTTTGTAATTGGCATAAATATTTTGCATGGTCTTATACTTGCCCAACATCATGGTATTGATGGCATAGTTGTATAAAAGCCCAAGATTGGGAACGTCATCTTTAACAGCTGCAATTGCTTTGTTATAGTAATCATTAGCTTTTGAATAATTTTTTTGCAAAAAATATTCTAAACCTATATTGCCATAAATATTTGAAAGTTCGTGAGGAGAGCGACTTCTATACTTAGATGTTTTTTCGTGAAGTTTTATTAGCTCTATCAGTAAGTTGATTTTTTCTATGCCTCGAATCAAATAGCTTTTCGCTTTGAGATGGTTGTATTCGATAATTTGTTTCAACTGTTTTACAGGCAGTTTTATCAAACTCTTTTTGTTTTCATCAACCTTTGCATTGATTGCCCTCATATTCGCAATTAGAAAATTTTGCTTGATGATGGTTTCTGAAAGCTCTTCATCTAAGTATAAATGTATCGCTTCGTTTTGAGTATTTAATAACGATAAGTGCATTTCAATTTCTGCAGCATTGATTTCTGTATGTTTTAATCTGTATTCGGAATAGATTTTTGAAAGTTGCATGGCAGAAAAAGTATCGGCTTTCAGTTCTGCTATTTTCATTAACTCTTTCCATTCCAATTCAAATTCATGAATGCGATGATGCTCCAACATTCTTTCGAGCAACCACATTCTGACACAAATATCATTGTTGGCGAATCTGTTGCGGGCTTCCATTTCTGTAAGAAACATTTCAATTTCTTTTGAAAGTAAACGCAATTCGTTTCTCAGCAAATAATCATTTTCTTTACGATATTTTTTTTGAGCAAACGAAATGAATAGTGACTCTTTAGTGGGAACTTCATTTTCTGACAATTCTAAATACAGTGGTAGTAAGGAAACCCTTGAATGATGCTTTAGCCTGACTTCAAATTCTTTTTTCTCTTTTTTGGAAAGTATTTCTGTAAGTTCCTTCGCCCTCATGAAGATTTTATTTTAATGGTATAGTTGTCACAAAATGTTGTTTTCGAAATTAACTAATAGTTCGCCAATAATGTGAAATCGTGTAATACAATATTTCAGCGTGTTATTATTTTGAAAATCTGTCATCACAAAACGCAATATTATACTCCTGTTTATAAATTAAATATCAATAACTTCGGCAAAACTAAAATCAAACTTCCATGAAAAGATTATTTCTTCTATTGCTGCCCTTTGCAATTATTCTTTCTTCTATGTCAGGATGTAAAAAAGATGATAAAGACGATGACGATAACAATAATGTTCAACCTGAAATTTTAGACTGCTCCACCATCAGTTCTTCGCTGACCTTAGTGGACAGAGGCAGTTCACCCGACTATATTATTTCTTGCAGAATTATTGTAGAAGCAAGACTTATTATTGAGCCCGGGGTTGAAATTGCTTTTAGTGAAGATGCCGGTTTAGAATTCAGAAGTTCCGGTGTTTTAGATGCACAAGGAACATCTGCAAAGCCTATCATTATGCGAGGCGAAAGTCCTTCTTCCGGTTTTTGGAGAGGCATTCGTTTCAGTAGTTCCAACAACAGTAACAAAATGTATTTCACCACTGTTGATGGTGGAGGAAGTTTATCGTGGGACGGAGCCAATATAAAAGCCAATATCAGTTTGGCTGGCAACAGCAAGGTGGAGATAAAAAACTCCACCATTAGTAACAGTGCCGGTGATGGCATTCATGTTGCCAGACTCAATGGCAATGATGATGCGCTTGCGGGCTTTGACGGAAATACTCTCAGTGGCAACAATCAATACCCTATCAGGGTATTTGCTGCTCTTGTGAAAGATTTGGGGTTTAATACGATAAACAGCAATGGCTTGAATAAAATAGAAGTGCATGCAGGCAGTTCATCCAATGCGATTACAGGCAACCATTCCTGGACTAAACCGGGAGCACCAATATTTATCAATGCGCCTCTAGACATTGCAAGCGGAAACAACAATGGTACGCTTACCATTGGTGAGGGTGTGCAAATTGAGGTAGGTTCTGATTTGGCTATAGAAGTAAATTCGACCGGAGCTTTAACCATCAATGGCACGCAGACAAACCCCGTTGAAATAAGAGGCGAAGGTGGTGTGAAGGATTATTGGAAAGGGATTTATGTAAACAGCAATAACATCAATAATGTATTTACTTACGCCAACATATCGGGTGGAGGCAGTTCCCCGAAAACCGGTGGCACCAACCGAGAAGTTATAAGAGTAGGCAGCAGCTTTTCAGGACCTTACAGACTGACAATGGTGAATTGCGGAGTTTCCAATTCAACTTATTGCGGCATCAGATATTCGCCTGCACATGCACCTGATTTTTCTGAAACCAATACTGTGTTTAATGATTTGGGAGAAGATATTTGCAATTTTTAATTGCCGTGAAACCAACCAATATTCTTTCAAAAAAAAATTTGAAAGAAAGGAACTATTAGCCGCCTCTATGGGGCGGCTTTGTTTTTAAAAACTAAAAAAGAACTCATGACTATTATGTTGTTTAAAAAAACGGTTTTCTTACTGATGTTTTTTGCTTCAAGTTTACTCATAAAAGCACAAAGTAACACCGTGTCTGCCGGTGGAGACGCTGCGGGAAGTGGCGGCTCCGTGAGTTTTTCTATTGGACAAATAGACTACATAAATGTTTCCAATGCTAACGGAAGCATTTCGCAAGGCGTGCAGCAACCTTATGAGGTTTTACTTGTGTCGGCAGAAGAAATAAAAGGCATAGAATTATCGCTCAAAGTTTTTCCGAATCCGACAAGTAACATGATAACACTAAGCGCTGATAATATTTTTGATAAAATGAATTATCAGGTTTTTGATGTGCAGGGAAAAGTATTTTTCAACGGCATCATTAGCAATACTGAAACATTATTCGATTTTACTGAGTTGGCACAAGGAAGTTATATATTGAAAGTTTCAAGAAACCATAGAGAAATACAAGTATTCAAAATCATAAAAAATCATTAGCCATGAAACACATTTTCAATTTTATCTGCATCAGCTTACTTTTTGTGGCTGAATTATCTTTTGCTCAAGCACCCGAAAAAATGAGCTATCAAGCCGTTGTTCGTGACGGAAGTGACAATTTGGTAACATCTACTTCAATAGGAATGCAAATAAGTATTTTGCAGGGGTCGGCAAGCGGGTCGGCAGTATATGTTGAACGGCAATTTCCAACTACAAACGCCAATGGCTTGGCAAGTATTGAAATAGGAAACGGAACAGTTGTAAGTGGTAATTTTACTACTATTGACTGGGCAAATGGTTCTTATTTCGTAAAAACCGAAATTGACCTAAATGGAGGAAGTTCATACACGATTACAGGCACAAGCCAATTATTGAGTGTGCCTTATGCTTTATTTGCAAAAAAAAGTGGCGATGCCGGCTGGGGTTTAAGCGGAAACAGCGGAACCAACCCAAATAATAACTATATAGGAACAACCGATAATCAAGATGTGGTTTTTAAAAGAAATAGTCTGTTAGCGGGAAAATTAACTACTTCTAATACTAGTTTTGGTTTAGGTTCGCTTAATGCAAACACTACAGGAAGTTCTAATACTTCCACAGGAGTAGATGCACTTGGCTCTAATACCACAGGAAGTTTGAATACTGCAAATGGAAGGAATGCACTTCAAAACAGCACCACAGGAAGTTCTAATACTGCCATTGGATTCGATGCACTTCGTTTCAACACCACAGGGTTTAGTAATACTGCAAATGGAAGGTCTGCACTTCGATTAAACACCACAGGAAATTCTAATACTGCAAATGGAGAATATGCACTTCAAAACAACGCCACAGGAAATGCTAATACTGCCAATGGAGTAGATGCACTTGCTGCCAACACCACAGGAAATGCTAATACTGCCAATGGATACGAAGCACTTTGGTACAATACCATAGGAAATTTTAATACTGCCAATGGAGTAGATGCACTTCGATCAAACACCACAGGGTCTAATAATACTGCCATTGGATCCGATGCACTTTATAACAACACCACAGGGTTTAATAATACTGGAATTGGCTTTGGTGCCCGGGTACCATCTGCCACTGGTAGCAATCAAGTGAGAATTGGCAATACAGACGTTAATTATGCTGGTGTGCAAGTAGCATGGTCGGTAACTTCCGATAGTAGATGGAAAACTAATGTTTCTCCTTCTATATTAGGTTTAAATTTTATCAATAGTTTGAATCCGGTTTCTTATACAAGAAACAATGACGATTCCCAAAAGCTCGAGTTTGGATTAATCGCACAAGAGTTGCAAAAATCACTTATCTATTTTAAGGCAGAAAACAATGGAATAATAACTACAGACGATGAAGGTATGCTAAGTGTGCGATACAACGATTTGATAGCGCCTATGGTAAAAGCTATTCAGGAGCAGCAGCAAATGATTGAGCAGTTGAAGAAAGAAATTGAGGAATTAAGAGACGATTTTAAAAAAAATTGAAAGAAAGAATAAAATTTTTAGAGGAGTTGGTAAAAAAGTGATTAGGAATAATTTTTTATCCCGCAAACTCAATATTGAATTCTCTAAAACTTAAACCTTCTAAAACCAAGTTTATGAAAAACATCATCATATCTGTTTTCAGCATCTTCTGTTTTATTTTTTTTAATATCGCAAACGCTCAGGTTCCTCAATGGGTAAATACTAATTCAAGCGAATCTACTTCTTATGTAATCAAACTCTTGAATCTCAACAATGGAAATATTGCAGTAGCAGGATATTTTTATGATTCGCTTAATACCGATTTTAGTGGTTTGCAACAGAATATGTTCTATGTTACAGATTCCGGTTCGCGAGATATTTTTATAGGCGAATATGCTTTAGACGGAAGTATGGTTTGGAGCAAACAGCTTACCGGAACTGCCGATAAAACGATTACCGATTTAAAAACAGATAATCAGGGCAATATTTATATGTGGGGTTATTATAAGACCAGTATTGTCTTTGAAACAACTCCTACACCAATTCAGCTTTCAAAATCATCGACCCGCGTAGATGCATTTATAGCTAAATTTTCTCCAATGGGAACAACTCTTTGGGCAAAAACACTCGTTGGCACTACCGGAGATAATTATACTAAATCAATGGCAATTGACCCAAGCAATAATATTTACTTAACCGGGAGTTTTCAAAAAACCGTTGACTTCAATCCTGACCCCAATACTTCAGCATTAATTACTTCTTCTTCCAGTAATCAAAACGATGCATATGTGTTGAAGCTCAACCAAAATGGTATTTATCAATGGGTGAAAATTTTAAAATTAAACTCCTTAAATGGTGGTGTAGGAATAGAAGGTATAGGCTTAGATAATTCCAACTCTATATTTCTTACCGGAACTTTCAGGGGCACTGTAGATTTTGACCCGGGACCAGATACTACATTAGTAAGTGTGGTTACCACCAACGCACCCGATGGATATGTGATGAAAATGAGTAGCAGTGGTGTGCTTTCGTGGGTGAACAGACTTGGTTCAAGCGCACTCGAAAACATGTCGGCATTAGCCATGAAATCAAATGGTAATGTTGTGGTTGCCGGTAAAGCCGCTAATCAGGTAAGTGTAAGTGCTGTTCATAATGAAGTTATATATCAAAATTCTACTGCCGGTAAATTAATTCTTTACGCAGCAGAATATGATACTGATGGTAATCATGTAAAGGGTGCTGTTTTAGAAAGTACTGAAAATTCAAACTCAACTGCATTCAATAATGTTACTGACTTGTATATTGATGCCGATGATGTAACACATATAGTTGGTTGGTTTAGACAAAGTATAGATTTAAATCCTGATACAACGATTGTTAACTATGTTACTCATAATGGCGGGGGAGATTTTTTTTATGCTTCTTACGACAATAATTTTAATCTTCTCAACGGGTTTTCAATAGGTGGTAGTAGTGATGACTACTCTTCCACTGTAATTAAAGATACTGCCGGTGGAATTTTATTAGGAGGTTATTTTAGAGGTGCCTGCGATTTTCATCCCGACACTAATTTTAATGTAGTTTATAATTCGATTAACAATGCACCCAATATGTTCTTTGCACGTTATGATGTTTGCAGCCCTATGTTCACGATATTAAACCCACAAATATGTGAAGGAGAGAACTATATGCTTCCTGATAGTTCTTATGCCGACACATCTGTTGTTTTTTCGGCAACATACACAGCTATTAATGGCTGTGATAGTATTATAACCATAAATCTTTCTGTAAATGATTTACCCGATGCACAACTTTCTGTCAACAACAATATTATTACTGTTTCGCAAACTGCCGATACTTATCAATGGATAGACTGCGACACGGAATTACCCATTCAAAATGAAGAAAGCCAAACCTTCACCGCAACTGCTTCAGGAAATTATGCTGTTGATATAACTATCAACAATTGTACTGTGCGTTCCGGTTGCGAGAATATTACAGTAGTGGGTATCAACAGTGAAACAAACGCAAATGCGATTACGATATATCCTAACCCTTCTAATGGAGTACTTGTCTTGAAGAGCAATATAAAAGACTACATAGTTGTATATGATATTTTCGGAAGAGATATAGCTTCTTTTCACTTAAACACCGATAGCAACTTTTCAAAAACTATTCAGTTAAATGCAGGTATTTATTTTATTTATTCTGCTAAAACCAATAAGACACTGAGGGCTGTAGTTATTGAGTGATTTTACGTGTAGCAATTTGTAAGTTGAATGCTAGCAATTCTATTAATTACTATGGCTACAGCAAATAAGTTTTTAGTGCTTTATAGTATCTGCACGTTTAGTTTTGTTGGCAACTTTTTGGAAGGCATTAGGCACTTTAATTTTTACCCGTAATGTTTTTTTACCATATTCATAAACTCGGCAGGGTTTTCTATAGTAGCAATTAAAGCTATTCAGGAGCAGCAGCAAATGATTGAGCAGTTGAAGAAAGAAATTGAGGCATTGAAAACTCTGGTGATTAAGTAATTTTTATTGCATATTTACAAGCTATCCAATTAATTTTATAAGAGGATTTTATTGTTTTAATCAATACTTTTAGGTTTTCAAACTATTACCTATGAAAAAACTACTTTTTGTTTCAGCCTTAGTGCTTTATATCTGTACAAATCTTTTCGGCCAAAGTTTACAATTAGATTGGGCTAACGGTTATGCGGGTGGTGCTAATGCTGAAGGTCATAATATTCTTACAGACGCATCGGGAAATGTTTACTTGAATGGTAATGCCGGCAGCGGAACATTCGATGCAGACCCTTCTGCAAGTGGCACCGTGCCATTTACCAATGCAGGAATAGTATTGGCCAAACACGATGCTGATGGAAATTACCTTTGGGCATTTTCTTTAGGCACAAGTGCATCATCGGGTATCAATCTTCACAGTGGTATGTGTTTCGACACAGACGGAAATATTATTATAGCCGGATGTCTTGCTGCCGGAAAAATTGATTTCGACCCATCAGCCGATTCGCTTATTTATTCTACTAGTAACGGTATGTTGTTTGTTGCTAAATACACGCCTGCAGGCAGTTTGCTTTGGGCAAATGCTATTCCGGCTGATAAAAACTTCACTGCCGGATTGAGAGGCGTAGATGTAGATGCCAACGGAAATATTTTCATTGGTGGGTTTATTAGTGGCAGCAGTGTGATGTTTGATTTCGATTTATCATCTTCTGGCGGAGAGGCATCTACTGCTGCATCAGGAGTAACTTTTTTTATGGCAAAATATGATGCTTCCGGCAACTATCAATGGTTAAATATACTTGAAGGAAAAACAAGTTCGCAATCGAACCGACTTACAAATTTGGCAACAGATAACGAAGGAAATTTTTACATCACAGGCGAAATATCTGGTGGTCGCGATTTCGACCCTTCACCCGATTCATTGATTTTAAATGGCGTAACAAGAAATATTTTCATTGCTAAGTATAACAATAATGGCAATCTTGTTTGGGCAGGATTGGCAGAAGGCAGTGCGAGTTTTAGCAGAGGCATCGCCACAGATGCCTCTAACAATGTTTACATTACGGGCGATTATTCAGGTACGGTTGATTTTGATTTTTCAGCAACTAATCTTTCTTATGGCACTCTAAGCAGCGCAGAAATTTTTATAGCAAAATATTCTTCCACAGGAAATCTGGAATGGGTAAATGCATTGGAGGCAAGTTCGGGCGACAACAGCAGCCGAGCACTCCATGCCGACAAAAAAGGCTATCTCTACATTACGGGTTACATTGAAGGAGCTACCGATTTTGACCCTTCTCCTGCAAGCGCACAATATGCGCCCACTAACAACAGGGCCATCTATGCTGCTAAATATGATGAATCCGGAAATTTTGTTTGGGTAATTGTTTTTGGAGCCAGCACTGTTTCCTGGGGATTAGATATTGCTTCCGATGCTTCGGGTAATGCTTTGGTAACCGGGGCTTACCGAAACAACACTGACTTTCACCCATCGGGTACTGGCTTTGTGCTTACAGGCAATAGCTTAAATACCATGTTTGCTGCTAAGTATGCACCTTGCAGCAGCACTAATGAAAATGTTGCCATTTGCGAAGGAGACACGCTTTATGCATCTACATTAAAACTTGTTGACGCAGGCAACTACCCGGTTTCATTTGCAAGTGTTTCAGGCTGCGATAGTATTGTGGTGTTTAACTTATCGGTAAATCTTTTGCCCAATGCACAACTTTCTGTCAACAACAATATTATTTCTGTTTTGCAAACTGCCGATACTTATCAATGGATTGACTGCGATAGCGGCTTACCAATTCAGGATGAAGATGAACAAACCTTTACTGCAACTGCTTCAGGAAATTATGCTGTGGATATAACTACCAACAATTGCACTGTGCGTTCTGATTGCGAAAGTGTTGTTGTAGTAGATGTTGAAAATTTGATGCAACAAATTGATTTCAGAGTATATCCTAATCCTTCTTATGGAAGCATCTTTATTGAATCTTCCATGCAAGGAAAATTTCTGCTCATTAATCAGTTGGGCGAAGTGGTGAATGAATTTGAATTGTCAGGAAATAGAACTGTATTCCACATGAAGGTCGCCAAAGGATTATATTTTCTGAAAGCCCTGCAGGAACATTCGAGTGTTTCGAAGAAAATTGTTGTATTGGATTAACTTGATGCGCTTGATTGCTGTGAATTATTTTTTAAAATCAACAAGCCTAAAAAAGTAAGTCCGCCATTCAAAAGCAACAATTCGAAGCCAAACTTATAGCCGTTAAAAAACTCTTCAGAATTTTTGCTCAGCCAATAGCAAATTATTGGCGAAAGCAAACACACTAATGGAACCCATTTATCTCTGATATTGATTTTTGTAAACAAACCGAAAGCATACATGCCCAGTAATGGTCCGTAGGTGTAAGTGGCAATGGTAAACAATTCTTTGATGACACTATCATCATTGAAAGCGTTAAAAATCAAAATACACACAAACATCAAAACAGACATGCCGATATGCACCGACTTGCGGATGATGTCCTGACGTTTATCGTCATACTTTCTTCTGATGTCGAGTATATCAATACAAAAGGAAGTAGTGAGGGCGGTAAGCGCAGAGTCTGCGCTCGAATAAGCGGCAGCAATCAAACCCAACACAAACAAAATAGCAACAGAATTTCCCAAATATCCCTGCATGGCAAGCATGGGATACAACTGGTCACTTTTATCGGGTAAAGCAATTTGGTTGCCTTCGCAATACAAATACAACAATGCTCCCAACGAAAGAAAAACCAGATTAACCACTAACAGCACCAAACTGAACCAAAACATATTTTTCTGCGCTTCGCCAATGTTTTTACAACTCAGATTTTTCTGCATCATATCCTGGTCTAAACCCGTCATGCTGATGGCGATAAACATGCCTCCCAAAAAATGTTTCCAGAAATAATCGGGCGTTTGCCACCGGTCGAAATGAAATATTTTTGAATAGCTGCTTTGTTTAATAGTTTCAATCACTTCGCCTGCATTCATTTGCATTTGTTTGCCAATAATAAAAATGGTGAGCAACACAGCAGTGAGCATAAAAAAAGTCTGCATGGCATCGGTCCACACAATGGTTTTAATGCCCCCTTTAAATGTATAAAGCCAGATGAGCAATATGGTGGCAATCACCGTAAACCAAAAAGGCAAACCCATACTGTCGAATATCACAAACTGCATGACACTTGCTACCAAAAACATTCTGAAAGAAGCGCCAATAGTGCGCGACACTAAAAAAAAGAATGCACCCGTTTTGTAAGACCAGAACCCGAAGCGTTGTTCCAAATATGTATAAATCGAAGTGAGATTCAGCCGGTAATACAAAGGCATCAGCACGGTGGCAATCACTAAGTAACCCGCCATATATCCCATCACGGTTTGCATATAAGCAAAGTTGCTGCTGCCTACCCAGCCCGGAATAGAAATAAATGTAACTCCCGAAAGCGATGCCCCAATCATACCGAATGCCACCAAATACCATTCAGACTGACGATTGCCGATATAGAACGAATTGGCATCGGCATTTCTCGAAGTGAAAAATGAAATCACCATCAGCAAACCGAAGTATGCCGCAATAATCACTAAAAAGAAAACAGGATTCATGCGCGGGTGAAGTTACCCGTAGCATGTTTGAATGTGAAACTTCGAGCCATATTGATATAAACGGAAGAATGTTGATTGATAAACAGAATGGTTTATAAAATCAGGGTTCGATAAAAATTCTTCCTGTAGTGATTACTCTATCACTGCTGAAAACCTTATAAGCATACACGCCTTGTGAAAATTCTCTGATGCCGATGCTGCGGTTGATGGCTCCTTGCTCCAACGGTTCTTGTTTTACGAGTTTTCCTTGCATATCGTAAAATTCTAAAACTGCTTTGCCTGTTTCCTGTGGAATAAAACCCGACAGTATGATATACTGTGTGGCAGGGTTGGGATATAATTTTAGTTGCGGACTGATAGCTGTTATTTGCGGACTGCCTACAACGGTATCGCCAATATGAATGGTAAGATATGCCGTATCTTTTTCGTTGCCCGCCTGTGTAATGAGCATGATGGTGTAAGTGCCCGTATCACTATATGTGTATGTTGGATTTTTTGTTGTAGAGCTATCTCCATTGCCGAAATACCATTTAAAACTGCAAAATTGCGGGCTTCTGTTATTGAGCCGCACCGTGCTGTCTTGTATGCTTATTAATTGTATTTGAGCAATGCTTACATCGCCTTCGGTGTAGCCGCAACTGTCGGTTTTTACGAGCCATGCATCGTTTCTGTTGTCTGAAAGATTATAAATTAAATACCCCGAAAGTAAATAGCCGCCATCACTGGTTTTAATTAAATCCCATGCATAATTACCCTCTTCGTAGGCATCATGATAAGTATAACTCCGACTCCAGATTTTATTTCCGGAAGTATCTACTTTCATTAAATACCCACGAGGCATTGTATGAGTAAAAGTATCAAGTGAAGTTCCCCCCCCAACAACATAAGCGTTTTCGGCAGATTGTATTCCGTAGAAATAAAAATTAGTGTCGGGGCTGCTATAATGTTTTTGCCAAATCAGATTGCCTGAAGAATCGGTTTTAATTATATAACCTTCACCACGATTAAACCAACAATTAGATGTGCATGGAACAAAGGTTCTGCCGCACATAATATATTCCTGATTCGGTGTAATAATTAAGTTCCTTGCTACTCCTGACCTGTCTGTGAACGGAGTGCCGAAATTTTCACGCCAAAGAAAATTAAAATTACTGTCTAATTTCATCAGGCATAGTTGCATATTATCTATTCCGTTTATGCTCATTTCACCTGAAAGCACCTGAAAGCAAATAGCTTCCATCAAACAATTTTTCCCATGCATAACAATAAAAATAGCCGATACCTTGCCCAAGTCCATAATAATCTTTTTGCCATAAAAAATTACCCGAAGTATCTAATTTTATAATGTAGGTTGCATTACTCTCCCAAACCGTATCTGTATAATAGTAACCTAATATTAATAGGTTACTATCAGAGTCGAGCATAATGTTTACCGGTTTATCACACCTTCCTGCATCAATATTCACAAACCAAATTATGTTGCCAAACGAATCGGTTTTAAAAACATACCCATCTGTGCATTGTTCAACACTATCAACAAACTCACCTACGAAATACATATTGCCATATATATCTTGGATAGAATAATATGCCTGACAAGCACCAAAAGTTGTCCCATTAAAATCATATTGTTTAGTATATAAGGTATCACCTTCATTATTTAACATGTATATCTGAGTATATTCCCTACCAATATTTGCATTTGGAATTAATAATGAAGGAGCAATACTCCCATAACCAATATAATTTCCGTTGAGCAATTGAGTGATTCCGATTAAATTATCATCATACTTGTCCCAAACATTGATGTTTCTGTTAAACGTTTGAGCTATTAAGCAATTAATGTTTAACATAATAAACACTACTAAAATTATATTTTGTTTTGTGTTAAATAGCATATAAAAAAATTTGGGGGCGGCAAACTGCCGCCCGTTGTTCCGAGTCTTCCACGCCAAGCATTGCGGGTTGCTGTGGGCGACTCGGAACGCTTAATGAAAAGGCAGGTCTCTGACTTGCCATTGCTTGCGGTAAACTTATTAAGTTGTTCATTTGCTCTGTTCATTTTCTGTATTAAATTTAAAACACTTTGCAATTTTAAGGCTCAACAAATATCCTTCCCGTTATAATAATTTTATCACTGCTGAAAACCTTATAAGCATACACGCCTTGTGAAAATTCTCTGATGCCGATGCTGCGGTTGATGGCTCCTTGCTCCAACGGTTCTTGTTTTACGAGTTTACCCTGCATATCGTAAAACTCTAAAACTGCTTTGCCAGATTCCTGAGGGATAAAACCCGACAGTATGATATACTGTGTGGCAGGGTTGGGATATAGTTTTAGTTGCGGTGTGATAGCTGTTATTTGCGGACTGCTCACTACTGTATCGCCAATATAAATGGTAAGGTAAGCCGTATCTTTTTCGTTGCCTGCCTGTGTAATGAGCATGATGGTGTAAGTGCCGGTATCGCTGTAAGTGTATTGGGGATGCCTGATGCTGCTGCTATCTCCATTGCCGAAATACCATTGCCATTTACAATATTGCGGACTGCTGTTGTGCAGCGTTACCGTGCTGTCTTGTATGCTCACCAATTGTATTTGTGCTATACTCACATCTCCTTCAGTGTAGCCGCAACTGTCGGTTTTTACGAGCCATGCATCGTTTCGGGTTGATGATTGATGAACTATGTAACCACTAAAAACAAAATCTCCTTCATCTGTTTTTAGCAAAGTTTTTGCATAACAATCTTGGAAACGATTATCATCATAATGTGCAATTTCTCTTTGCCACATAATTTGCTTGTCATTATCCATTTTTATAAGTAATGCCTTGCCATTGGTTGCCGGAGGGTTATCTCTGATTCCTCCCAAAATAATAATGTCATCACTTGTATTATCAACTATATTTAAAAGTATAATATTTTTATTTACATCTCCAATTAAAGTGTCCCATGTTTTATTTCCATTAGTGTCTGCGGTCATCAATATTCCTCTGTATTTGAATGGATTTAAAGAATATGATTGATGACCGACCAAAATATATTCATTATTTCTTATTAATAGTGAACCTGTGTATCCCTGATACTCTTCAAAACCAAAATCATAGCTATGATACCACTCAACATTATATAAACTGTCTAATTTCAGTAAACATAAATTAGGGTTAGTATTATTGTTATCATTTCTTTCGCCCGAAAGAATTAAACCGCCATCGGCAGTTCTGAAAAAAGTATAAGCAAAATTGTAACTGTTGGGTTGCCCATAATCTTTCTGCCATATTTTATTTCCAAGCGAATCTGTTTTAATTATAGTAATTCTTGAAGAATCAAAATCTCCCAGATAATAATATCCCAATACTAAAAAACCTGAATCACTATCTAACATTACACGCATACCTCTATCGTTAAACCCGGCATCTAAATTCTGATACCACAAAGAATCTCCTTGTTTAGTAATCGCATACAGATAAATGTCTTGTGCCATTTCTGTTGAGTCGAAGGTGGAACCCGTTATGATAAAATAATCTTTCATTTCTAATGTCCCACTACCTATGGATATACCATTTGTATTTTTCAGCACATTCCTGTCCCAAATTTTATTTCCCAAAGAATCAGTAAGTATTAAATAAGTATAAAGGTCAGGATCAAAACTTATGCCGCAACCGAAAATTTTATTACCTGATAATATCATTGAAGAATAACTATTATTCATGTTTTGGGAATCATAAATCCTATTATAGTATAGCTGCCCAAACACACTGAAATGTGTTAATGCTATTGAGAGGAGTAGGAGGATTTTTGCCATGAGTGTGAAATTTAAAAAGACAATGCGGGCAATGCCCGCATTGTCTTTTTGAAAAGTATAAACTATCTTAAAATAGAAACTCTTACTGTTCTTACGCTATTTTGAGTTTTTACCTGTAAGAGATATACACCATCGGGATAAGTGCCGGTATTCAGTTCTATTTTGTTCAACAAATGATTCAAGCCGATTTGCTCGTATCTTCTTCCGGTTAAATCATACAGGCTCAATTCCGGATTTTCAAAACCTTCGGGAATAAATACAGAAATTTTCAAATTGCTGTTTGCAGGGTTGGGATAAGCCAGCAGTTCTATGCCTTCACTTTCAAAACCCGGTAAAGACATGCGTTTCTGTATTTCTTCGGCATCGGGTATATATTCCAACACTTCAAATTGGCACTCTTTGCCTGTTGCTTGTTTCAGGTAGGCGCAGGCTTTAGCGGCAACAGCTAATCCTGAAGAAGATAATCTTTCTAATTCGGCTATTTCGGCATCGCTTGCACTGCTCATATCTCTGCCGCTTTCGTAAATAGACGCTACAAGCTGCATCAGCGTTATAAAATCGCCATTTTCATCGGGGTAATCGGCTTCATCTTTTTCATGCAAATGCACAGGCAATTTCAATGCGCTATGCGGCTGCGAAATATCGGCAAGCGTTTTTCTGCAAAGCGGCAAATTGCCGGTAAACAGATATAATTCTGCCAGCAGCTTTTTATCTTCTAACAAATCGCTGCTTTCTAAATAAATAATAGCTGTGTCAACGTTTCTTTCTAACAATATTCCGATAATTTCATTGCTCACCAATTGCTCATAGCCCTGATAACTTGCCAAGAGTTCTTTACTTGCTTTGTCTTTGCTGTTTTGGGCAAACTGATTCCTGTAGTTATCGGCATGGTCGCGATAATAATTCTTGGCATAAATGAGTTGCGGCTCAATATCTAAATCGTTAAGCCCCAAGCGGCAACCCGAACAAATTTCAAAAGGACTGTTGCATGATGTGGATTGCTTTTGATAACCAGGATCCTGAGGGCTACAATAATGAAGGTAAGAACTTTCCCAAGCTGTAGTGCTACACTCCGGTCTTGTTTTAGCAGCGCTTTGAATATCCAAAAAATGCCCATAATAATTAAAATAAGCACTGCTTACCACACTAATATCTATTACATTACTACCTGTGCAAAGGGAAGTCCATTCGTTACCCGCTTTCTTTGTGTGTGAATTTGAAGGAGCACAATCAAAAAAACCCTGTGGAAGCATGGAGCCGCTTGCGGTATGCCAAGCGGGACCGGTTCCTACATAGTAGGCATAGTCAATAAAATTATTGCAGCTTACTGCAAAATTGCTGTTGTTATTTTGGCTTTGAAATCCGGTGGTGGTAATGGTAATGTTGTTTTTAAACATCAGTGCGCCATTGCTGCCGGAGTTGTCGGTCATGATGCCTCTAATTTTGGCAGTGGTGGCGCGTGAGGTTCCGGTAATGCTGTTACCCTCGATGCGCACCTTGCCTGAACCTACCAATCGAATACCATAATTGGCAAGTATATCATACCCCGGAACAAATAACTGAACCCCGGGTATATTGGTAAAAGTATTATTCATAATACGGTCGGAGGCATTGGAGCCTTGTATGTAAATGCCTTTGTCTATGCCATTAAACAGGCAATTATTTACGCTCAATTGTGATCCACCTTGCTTATTAATGGCGTGAACATCAATTGATGTAACATTGGAGAATTCATTTTTTATGCTAAAAAAAGATAAAAATGAAAGTTTATCAGAATTAGTATAATCAACGAATCTTGCAGGATTGGTAATTTTTGAAGTTTTATCATTGTTAATAATAAATTTCGAACTCCAAATTTGGTCATGATGCGGATCCCAGTTGGCTCCATTTTTTTTAACAGCAGTCTTGTTATTTCTAAAAGTCGCATTAAAAAAATAAAGTGAAGGAGAATAAATATTTAGTCCGGATAGTTTTGCATGACAGTCAATAGCTATATTGCTGTGTTCAACAGTTGATGAAAATACAGTAATATATCCCCCCCCTTCGGATTTGATACCTTTCCAAATATAGTCCTCTTCATTAGCCTTGGTTAAAGTAGCATTATCAAGTGTTAGATTTGAGTTTAATTCAATGCCAGAACATTCATTTGCAAAAACTAATTCAGAAGAATTATCTACAGTAAGCTCCCCAAATATGTCAACATGAATAATTCCGTCTATATACAAGGTTTGTGCGCTCCATGTGGTTGGTGTTGTTATGCTGTGAGTATATATGGTTCCTGATTCACATGTGCTGCTTAATCTGGCAAATACTGCATCGTGATGATTGTTTCCATCATTTCCTGTTATAACAAAACTGTTTTCTTTGGTTAAATCGAAAGCAAAACCGCATCCGCCAATACCACTATTCCCGTGAAACACTTTGCTCCAGTTTTGTGCAGAGCTATGCATGTTGTTTTCAAACATATAGAAATGCGTAGTGCTGTTACTTGGCGGAATGATGCCATTATCCTTACTCGAAGCAAACCCGACTAATTTATTTGCTCTTCTTCTTACATTAAAAGCAAAATCATTCCCGCTCAAATGAGCTACGTTTTTTACAGATTGAATGTTATAAGAAGTCCCGCATCCACCAAACCGATGATCAATAACATCTGTTAATATAATAATAGCTGCATCGCCATCTCTGTATTCTCCCGAACAATTAGACCTGTATTCGTTGAATACACACGCAATAGCAAAAGACACGGTATTATTGTAATCTACGCCATTAAAACAAACGTCATTATCAGAAAGCAATATAATATCATCAGCAATGTCGTGCCCTGTTGTAGTCGGGGTAGGCAAGCAAGAAGATGTGGTATTGTAAACTTTTGAATAAAAATGCGGAGAGCCGGTTAAATCTCCGGAATGAATTCGGGTTTGATAAAAAGTATTGCCTGCCCTACCTACAAATACATCATAGGTTCCACTTGTATTATTCATAGACCAACCAACAAAGATGTATCCGTCATGGTCACCGTTGTATCTTCCACCATTTCCCCAAACTACTCCTCCGCTTTTAATTTCTTTGTCAAACCTTCCCAAACTATACACATATTCCAACTTAGATGGTCTGTCTAAACCATCTGTATATCCATAGGTTGCTGTAGAAACCAAGTTGAAATTATTGTCAATATGAGAGAAATATATGTCGGTAGTGGTAGTGGAAGAAGTAGTTTGAAAATAACCTACAATTACATAACCGGATAAATCGGGTTTTTGTAAAATATCTACTCCTGCATTTGTAAACCACGATTGTGAAGCAAAAACATTTAAATTTGAATTTACTACAGCCCCTGTGTTTTTATCAATTTCATAAACAGCAGTTCTATCTGTTCCACCGCCACCACAGGCTTTTTCCTTTGTAATAAGCACATAGTTTCCAAAAGTTCCATTTTGATTTTTCTTTTGAATTATACCATTTACTTGTCCATAATTATTTTTTGTGGTGCATGTTGACATTGTAATCGGTGTCGTCCAAATCTTATTTCCATTTTGGCCAACCTTATATACAGCAGGAACCACTTGAAGATAATCAATTCCTAGTTCCGAAGTATAACCGGCACCAACTAAATTATTATCATCGTCAACTATAATATTCATTGACCAGTCTCTACCGCCTCCTTGATAAACCGGATTATCAATTTCTGTTGCCCACAATTTATTTGGAACAGTTTGAGAAGATGCGTGGCTTAGCCACATACTAAAACAAATAACAGTTAATAAATACTTTAACTGATGAGGGGGTGTGGTAATATGAGCCTTGCAAACATTACCAAAAATAAAGAGCTTTTTCATGAGGGTTTTGGTTTTATAGTGAATAAAAAAAGCCGATAAATAAAGAACTAAGCCCCCTTTCTTTAATAGCCCCCCAAAAGAAAGTTGAATCGAATATAGTAATGTTTTTGAAAGTAGCAAATAATTTTTTATAATTTTTTATTTCCATTGGTGTTAGAATGAAATATGTATTTATAACTCTAAAGAAAAAATAGTCAATAGCGCGCAAAACATGACAATCGCTTTCTACAAAGCCTCAAGTAGCAACAAAATAAAAATTCAAATCGCCTACCTTTGCCCCATGAAAATTCTGATGGTTTGTTTGGGTAATATCTGCCGTTCGCCTTTGGCAGAAGGAATTCTGAAACATAAGATTGAACAACACAATCTCGACTGGCAGGTGGATTCTGCCGGCACTTCTTCGTGGCATGCAGGCGAATTGCCAGATTCGCGCTCTGTTGATATTGCTCGCAAGTATGGTATTGATATTACTGAACAGCGTGCCCGTCAGTTTTCGCCTTATGACATAGAGCGTTTCGATATTATTTATGCGATGGATGCCTCTAATTACCGCGACATTGTGAAGCACGCCAACAACCATACTGAAAAGGAAAAAGTGAAAATGATTTTGAACGAACTGAAAGACAAATCGAACCGCTCGGTGCCCGACCCTTATTACGACACCAATGGTTTTGATGAAGTATTTAAAATGCTCGATGCCGCCTGCGATGCCATTATTGAAAAATATGCCGAAGTAAAATCATGAGTAAAGTAAAACCCACATTGCCTAAAGGCACCCGCGATTTTGGTCCCGTTGAACTACGCAAACGACAATATATTTTCGACACGATTAAAAACGTGTTTGAAAAATTCGGTTTCCAACCCATCGAAACTCCGGTGATGGAAAACCTTTCTACACTCGAAGGAAAATATGGCGAAGAAGGCGATAAGTTGTTATTCAGAATTTTGAATTCGGGAGATAATTTAAGCGAAATTCAAAATTCAAAAAATGAAATTCAAAATAATAAAGAGCTTATTAATAGAATTTCTGAAAAGGGGCTTCGTTATGATTTAACCATTCCCTTTGCTCGTTTTGTGGTGATGCACCAGAATGAAATTACTTTTCCTTTTAAACGCTATCAGATACAACCAGTGTGGCGGGCAGACCGTCCGCAGAAAGGTCGCTACCGCGAATTTTATCAGTGCGATGCCGATGTAGTGGGGAGCGATAGTTTATTGAATGAAGCAGAGTTGGTTTTGATTTATGCCGAAGCTTTTGAGAGGTTGGGGATTGATGTGGAAATTAAAATCAATAACCGGAAAATTCTGGCGGGCTTTGCTGAAGTGTTGAACATATCAGAGCAACTCACCGCTTTCACAGTTATTTTAGACAAGATTGATAAGGTCGGAAAAGAAAAAATTGCGGAAGAATTTTCGCAAAATAATTTTCCTTCACAAGCCAATGAAATTCTTGAATTCGCTTCAGGAAAAACCAACGAAGAACAAATTCAATTTCTAAAAACATTTTTATCGGCAGGCGAAACCGGTAAGAAAGGAATTGAAGAGTTAGAATATCTGCTGAATCTTTCTTCGGTTCCGCAACTCAATATCACTCTCGCTCGCGGACTCGATTACTACACCGGAACCATTTTCGAAGTGAAAGCCAATAATGTGCAAATGGGCAGTATTGGTGGCGGAGGCAGATACGATAATCTTACGGGTGTATTTGGATTGCAAGGCGTTTCGGGCGTAGGTATTTCATTCGGTATCGAGCGTATTTACGATGTCATGGAAGAATTGAATTTGTTTCAACATCTCGATTTGGAAGTTTCGACCACTAAAGTTTTGTTTGTCAATTTCGGAGGTGAAAATGAAATGGCAGCTTTTAATTATGCCAACCGTTTACGTCAAAAAAATATCTCTGCCGAAATTTATCCTTCCGCTGCCAAACTCGATAAGCAATTGAAATATGCCAACGTTAAAAAAATTCCTTTCGTGGCATTTGTGGGCGAAGAAGAAATTAAAACCGAAACCGTGAAGCTCAAAAACATGCGCACAGGCGAGCAGAAAACTTTGAGTATGGATGAAATGATTCATGAATTAAGTCTCTAAACAAATAAGGCAATTGATACCAAATATTTGAATATAGAAGAGCAACAAAAAGAACTATTCCGCCTTAATTATTTTTTGCGTAAAACGTTTTGCATCGTTTTCGAGCACCACCATATAAATGCCCTGTGACCATCCGGAGGCTGAAATGGTTTTTATTGCATTGCTGTTGTTGATGGTTGATTGTTCAGCATAAACAACTTCGCCTACGGTATTATATATTTTGATATTAATGGTTTCATTACCGAAAGCAGTTACATCTATATTCAAAACATTATCGGCAGGATTAGGATAAACTTTGAACGGTGTTTTATTGTGCGATAAATTTTCGATGCCCGTGCTCAAGGCGCTATCTACTTCCCATGCATACTCAATGCCGATAGTATCTAAATCAATTCGTGCATAATACACCGAAAGATTATTCAACGTATCATACGACCATGTTTCTTCAAAAGTTGACTGGTGTATGGCGTTTTGAAAATTCGCAAAGTTGCCATACATCAGCGAGTCGCCCACTACAATTACCCAAGTTTGTCCACCATTAACGGGCGTTGGGCAAGCTCTCACAGAATTGATTTCACCGATACAACTTCTGCGCACTGCCACATAACCCGATTCTTGTCTTCCAATGAGCCACAAACTATCTTCTACTACTTCATCGAATTTTGCATCTTGCCAGTGGAGCGCCACATCTTTATGAGTAAAATTGCTTCCCAAAACATCGGGAGTAGGTTCGGGACGATACATGATGAGCGATACATTTTTTTTCTGGTCAACATAAGGGAAATGAATATTCTGGTTGTTCGAATTTCTATTTTGCCAATCGGGTCTTACAAATCCAGAACCGGTATAAACAGCAGTAGTGCCTACGTTAGCCATATTGGGGTATTGCTGAAAGCCCACATTGCCTTTCCAGAAATCGTGCACCGATGAAAGTGTAACAGAATTGTTTTTAAAGATGGAAATCTGTTGCCCGCAAATAAGGGTGCTTTTAGAAATTACACTCAGATTTTCGGCAATGGCAGGAAAATCGGCAGGTGGAAGAAATGACAAGGGTCTCAACAGTCTGAAATCAACATGTTGCCACAAGTTAGAATCAACCAACAACTGTGTGGTTTCCAACACTACGTCAGGATGAAAATAAGCACCCGAACTCCATTGAAAAACTACCCTGTCAATATGTGACATACCGCTGTTGAGCACAAAACCACTATCCAATGTATGTCCGATGTAAAAAGAAGTATCTAATTCGGCAGTCCAAGAATCAATAACCACATCAACAGGTAAATCGGAAGTAGCGAGAAATGCACCGGAGGCAGATGAGCCTTGTGGAGCTACTCCAAATCCCGTGAGCAGATAAGTCAGGCTATTGTGATTTTCTCCGTATGGATTAATATATTTTGACGGATAGTTTCTTCCGGCAACGGGAAAGAAAACACCTTTATCGTTGGTGAGTAATAAGATGTCTGATAATAATTTTTGTGCGGCTTGTGTAGCAAGATTTTTTATCTGCGCATCTTGCGAAAAATCGGCAAGGTTCACCAAGCCGCTGAAAGCATAAGGCGCATAGGTGGATGAAAAAAATTCGTAGAATCCATACTGAATTTTCATTTCCATATAATGCACTAATCTATTTCGCAAATCACTATCAATAGGTTTGTTGTGTTTCTCGTGAAGCAACCAATCAGAACTCATCCACATAATCATGTGATTTTCCGACCAGTAGCCTCTGAGTGTATCGCCATAATTCATCCAGTATGGAACAGCGTTTATCACAGGTAAAATTTGCGCATCATAAGGTCCGTTGGTAAGAAATAAAATTCTGATTAATTCAATAATGATAAAATCGCTGGTGCTTCTCGTAGGAATTTGTGTTAAAAGATTGTTGAGTGCTGCAGTGTCTAAAGGAAGTCCTCTGTATGCCTGAAGAATTAATTTGTTGCCGGTAGCGCTTGTCAGCGAAGAATCAATAAAGGCTTCTCTGCGCGCTTCATAATCTGCATTGTTAGAAAACGCCTGTTGAGTAAAACTGGAGAGCGTTATAATAAAAATGAATGATATTGCTATTCTGAAAAATTTCGATTGGCTCATTTGCAAGGTGACTTAAGTAGTTAGGAAAAAATTACAGATAGGCTTTATCGCGCCCTTCGCTGAGATATTTTTTTTCTTCTTTCTTCTTAACAATACCCACCAGAAATTTTTTGAATTTGGGCAGGTCTTTCATCTTAGGATTTTTTCCTTTCTTCTTATACCTGTTGAAAAAGTATTTGGTCGAGAGCACAGCAAATGCTGCACAGGTATTATGGTCGAGTTGGTCGCTGAGATTATTGAGCTTTATATCTGTTGCGCCCAGAGTTTTCATTTCTTTATGCGCTACCAATGAGTTCATATAATTTACTTCTCTGTCGCCTTTGCAATAGCACAATTGCATGGGCGCTTCCGGCTTCCATTGGGTTAAATTATTTTCGCGAAGCCGCTCTTTAAAAACAAAATCAGGGTCGTTTATGTAAACATCCACCAAACTATCTAACATTATATCCTTCGGAATTTTAGGCATTATTTTATTCAACTCATTGAAAGATTTGCTTTCGTTGTTTTCAAAATATTTTGGAAAGATGGTATCGAATGGCGGTTTGAACGCAGTATATACAGAAGCATCTTCAAAAATTTTATACGCTTCCTGATAAGAAATTAAAAGATAAGGCAAATAGAATGGACGGGGATATTCTTCAAACATATATTTCTCCTGTTCACCGGTCATATCATAAGCGCCACTCATAGGCGAAGATGCCGTTACCTGAAAGTGCGGGTCGTTGAGTTCCTGAATATATTTATGTGCAGCCATAGAAGCATGTCCGCCTTGCGAATAGCCGGTTAAAAATAATTGTCCGTTGTGTTTGATGTTGATAGATTGATTCAACTCATCTAAGGCATACAGCATATAAATAAACGAGTGTGCTTCTGACCATGCGTGTTGATACAAGTGCCTGCCATCACCTTTTCCTATACCATAATAATCGGGAAACATGGCGGCATAGCCATCGGTAGCAAACATTAAACAGATATTTTGTTGCGAATCTTTATCAGAAATTTCGCGATGTTTTTCTATTTGTGTGCCATGCCCATACATCATAAAAGGCACGGGCTTATTGGTTTTGGGCGCGAAGTAAATGCCCGATGCATTTCTCCAGGTTCCGTCTATCCATTGCACTTTGTAAATAATTTCATAAACATCTACACCGTATTTTACGGGCATCATTATTTTCGGAACCTTCTTTTTCTTCCATAATTCTTTAAGCTCTTTGGAAGTGTAAGACTTCACCAAGGTGTGGCTTACTAAGTATTTTTCAATTTCGGCAAAAGTGTTCAGCGAGAGTACAAGGGCAATCAGCAGAAAAAAATATTTCATAGTGTCATTAAAATTTTATTGAAGTAAGGTTTGGGGATTGTGATTGATAACAATGTATGCTGCTATTGGTTCCTCAATATAACATTAACTAATTGACAGACCTAACAAATCGGGCAACAATTTTAAAAAGTGCATATTAACAATAGTCCGTTAATTTTTTCAGGTCATAAAGCTATTTACTTAAATAGTGCCATATAGGTTATTTGTTTGTTGTTATTTCGAGGTATCTCAACGGATGCTTATCCTTAGCTCAAAATCCAAGTTTAACAAAATTTAAAATTTTAAGAAATCTAAATTACTATCTGAAACCAAACACCTATCTCAACACTGCCAATCTATCACTGTCTAAGCGCAACAGAATAAAAAGCAGTATGCTAAAAGCAAGTATGGACGAACCGCCATAGCTTACAAACGGAAATGGTATGCCGATTATAGGAACCAAACCAATCGTCATACCAACATTAACAGCAACGTGAAAGAATAAAACAGATGCCACACTATAGGCATACACGCGCGAAAATCGCGAACGCTGTCGCTCTGCAAGAAAAATAATTCTATATAACAAACCGAAAAAAATCAGTAACACTCCAGAGGTTCCGGCAAAGCCCCATTCTTCGCCTATGGTGCAAAAAATAAAATCGGTGCTTTGCTCCGGCACAAAATTAAATTTGGTTTGTGTGCCTTTCAGAAAGCCTTTGCCCCATAGCCCGCCCGAACCGATGGCAATGAGCGATTGATTGAGATTATAACCCGCGCCTTTCAGGTCTGTTTTTGTTCCGAGAATAATTTCTACCCGTTCGCGCTGATGCGATTTCAGCACATTGTTAAACATATAATCTACTGAAAAAACATAAGCGCTACACACCATCAAAATAATACCGAGTACCGGCAAAGCATTTTTTGCTTTCCGCAGAAAATATAAAATCAACAGCATGAGCACCGTTAAGCCTATAATGATGAATAGTTTATCTATGACCAATGCCACCACCGACAAAACTGCCGTAACAAAAATGATAATGAGAAAAAATGAAGGCAACCCTTCGCGAAACAAAACCAGAATAAAAGCTGCAAAAACCAACATCGAACCGGTATCGCCCTGAGCTAATATTAATAATGCAGGAATACCGATAATTACTCCGCATATCAGTTTAGCCGAAAGCGGTTTGAGCGAAATGTTTTGTGCACTGAGAAATTTTGCCAACGCCAAAGCTGTTGCAAACTTGGCAAGCTCGGAGGGTTGTAAAGAAAAACTTCCGAAAGTAATCCATGATTTAGAGCCTTTGATGGTAGAACCGAATATCAATACGCCCACCAGCAGCAGCATGAGTAAACCATAAATCGGGTAAGAAAAGGTAGTGTAAAATTTACTGTCAATCACGAGCAACACGAAGCCTGTCAATATCGAAATTCCTATCCACATCAATTGTTTGCCATGATTCGATTTCATATCAATAATGGCAGCATGTTCTTCATCATAAGTAGCGGCATAAATCGAAATCCACCCGATGAATACCATTGTGATATAGAGCATTACCGTGAGCCAATCAATATTTGCAAACAAACCTTTTCTTCTCATGGTGTAGGCTTTTTAGGCTGAATATTAAAAAGGTCGGTTTCTAAAATTCTTTTCTCAATATGCTTACGACTTTCCATGATGGTGTCGTTGAGATATTTTTCAATCATCAAACTTGAAATGGGAGCGGCAAATTTAGAACCGCCACCGGCATTTTCAACTACGGCACACACTACAATTCGAGGATTGTCTTTGGGAGCAAAAGCAATAAACATAGAGTGGTCTTCACCTTGAGGATTTTGTACCGTGCCTGTTTTGCCACACATAGTAATACCCGGAATGCGTGAAGCGCGCGCAGTACCCGCCTCCACCGTGAGATATAGGGCTTCTACCACAGCTTCGAAGTAGGTGGAGTCCACCATAGTATGCTGTTTTGCCAAATATTTATTGTTTTCATAAAACTTAGGGTCATCTATCGCCTTTGCTAAATGCGGAATGTAATAGTAGCCGCGATTGGCAATACAAGCGGTCAAGTTGGCTAACTGTAATGGTGTAGTTGCCACTTCTCCCTGACCTATACCGAGCGAAATGATGGTTGAAGATTTCCATCGCCAGCCTTTATAGACTTTCTTGTAATATTCGGGTGTAGGCACTAAACCTTGCTGCTCGTTCGGAACATCTATTCCTGTTTTTTTTCCAACACCAAAACTGTATAGATATTCATTCCATTTTGCAAGAGTAGCATCTTCGTCTTTATATTTATTATTGTCTATAGTAAGTTTAAAAGTGTTGCAGAAATATGCATTGCAGGAGTGTTGCAATGCAATAGTAATATTTGATGCGGGTGGATGTGAACGGCATTTAACAAAAATAGAACCGATACTATAACCCATACGACAATTGTAGCCCGAATTGACATTAATAACTTTTTCCTGCAAACCTATCAGACCAATCACGGTTTTGAAAGTTGAACCCGGAGGATAGAATCCCATGATAGGACGATTGTATAAAGGTTGGCGCGGGTTATCGCGCAGCGCTATAAAATTCTTACCGCGTTCCCTTCCCGTAAGTAGATTCGGGTCATAAGCCGGGCTGCTAATCATGGCTAATATTTCACCGGTAGAGGGTTCAATACAAACGATACTTCCTTTTTTATTTTGCATGAGCCATTCGCCATAATTCTGCAAATCAATATCAATGGAAAGCCTCATGTTTTTTCCTGCAACAGCAGGAGTATCGAGCGCACCATCCATAAACGAACCTTTTTCACGGTTCAACACATCTACCATGATATAGCGCACACCGCGTTTGCCTCTTAAAAATTCTTCGTAAGTCTGTTCCACTCCGCTGATGCCGATATAATCGCCCATTTGGTAGCTCTTATCTTTTTCGATTTGCGATGGACTTACTTCGCCAATGTAACCAAGCGTATGCCCCGCACTTGCATAAGGATAGCGCCTGATGGTGCGCAACTCTTCATAAAATCCGGGAAACTGAAACAGGTGTTCCTGAAACAAAGCAAAATCTTTAGCAGAAATTTGCTTTACAAATACCGATGGACGATAGCGTGAATAACTTCTGGCTTTTTGCAACTGGTCGCGAAAAAACTGAATATCAATTTTCAGCAAATGGCAAAACTTCACCGTATCCATTTCTTTTACCTGAGCAGGAATTACATATAAATCATACACCGCATCGTTGAACACAACTAACTTATCGTTACGGTCTAAAATCAAACCGCGATTGGGATAATTGGGCACACGCCTGATGGCATTCTGACTTGCCATTTGCGTGTAGGTTTTGTCTATCATTTGCAAGTGAAACAACTTTGCAATAAAAATGAAAAGCACCACCGCCAGAATTATCTGCAATACTAATCTGCGATGTTTATAGAGGTCCATGATTTAGTATGCTTTTCTTTTTTTATCAGGAGAAAAAAGATAGGTAAGCATAAACATCAGAACTACCGAGAAAATAATACTTAGAAATATTTTTCCTGTTGTTTGAAAAAATTCTGTAAACGTGAATACTTCAAGAAAAAAGTAAACCATCATGTATGCAAAGCTGCCGAGCGTTAAATAGAGAAAAAACCAAGCCGCGCCATTGGTCGAAATGCCAGGTTGAGGGCTGCCTTCAAAACCGCCTTTGGGAGAAATGAGCGCTAAAATACCCGGGCGCACAAACGCTAACCAAACCGATGCGGCTGTATGCAGCCCTAATGTATTTAAAAACATATCCAACACAAATCCGCTAAAAAAGCCCAGTATCAAAAGCAAGGCTGTTGAAGTTTGAAATGGAAGCGTGAGCAAAAACAAAAGATGTATATATGGATTGATATAGTAGCTCAATTCAAAATTGCTTACTATCAACACTTGAAGCAATGCCAGCCCGATAAATTTCAATATGTTATTTAGAATCAGGTTCATGTCTGTTTTCGAGCGAATCTTGTTCGGCTTTTAAATAATTATTCACCACATATACATAGTCGAGCGTACGGAAATTAGTAAACAACTCTACTTTAATATCATAAAAATTGCTGCCGGTTTTGTTATTCAATTCAATAATTCTTCCTACCGGAATATTTTCGGGAAATATAGAGGAGAAACCACTGGTAACTATGGTGTCGTTTTTATCTATCATGGCATTCACCGGCACGCCCGAAACTAACACAAATTCAGGACTGCCGCCCGCCCAGTTGAGGTTGCCTATGTAACGCGATTTTTTCAGTCGAACACTCACATTGCTTTTCTTATGCAGCAGCGACATGGCAATCGAAAAATTTTCCGACACATCGGTAACTATGCCTACTATTCCATCGCTTCCTATAACGCCTGCTTCCAAATACACACCATCTTTTTTGCCCTTATTCAGTGTGATATAATTGTTGGCTTTCGTCACCGAATTGTTGATGACTTTGGCAGCAATGTATTGCACATAGAACGGCAATTCTTCTTTGCAGGAAGTGTCGCTGAATAAAGGGGGAGCTTCAATGTTTTCCGGTAAAGCAGCTCTGAGCAAAGCGTTTTCAGATGCCAGCATTTCGTTAGAATTTTTCAGTTGTAAATATCCTTTCATGTCTGAAACAAAAGTATAGGCATTGCCGGTAAAGTAATTAGCAGTATTGAAAAAAGTAGCATTATGATATTGATGATGGCGAATAATTAGCGCCATAGAAAGCAATTGCAGCAACAAAAACAAAAAGAATGCGTGAAAGCGTGCAATAAAATCTAAGAGGCTGCGCATGAGAATTTAAGTGATTGAACAAAAAAGCCGGGTTAAGAAAATAGCATTTTCCTGAATGTTCAAAAATAGCTAAAAGCAAAACACATTTGGTTGTAGAGTTAATAATATAAATGTGGGAAATCTGAAGTGTATTTTTTATTCATACAAAACGAAGGAAGCATTGATGATTTGCCCTTAATTTATTTTATGGTGTTGCTATGCTTTTCTGTTCACCACTTGTGCGCTTGCCTGTGCGGTGGGCATCAGTGTCATATCGCTGATGTTTACATGAGCCGGGCGCGATGCCGACCAAAAAATAGCTTCGGCTACATCTTCGGCTGTAAGTGGCTGCAAACCCATATAAACATTAGCTGCCCGCAATTTATCGCCTTTAAAACGCACTAACGAAAATTCTGTCTCCACCAATCCGGGATTAATATTGGTAACCTTTATTCCGTAAGGATTCAGGTCCATCAACATGCCTTTGCCCAGAGCATCTATCGCAAATTTTGAAGCATTGTAAACATTTCCGTTCGGATACACTTCCTTACCCGCTATGGAACCAATATTGATGATGTGTCCCGACTGGCGTTTGACCATTTGAGGAACAACCATTTTAGTAACATAAAGCAAGCCTTTTACATTAATGTCAATCATGTTATCCCAATCGTCAACATTACCTTTATCAATAGGGGCAAGCCCGTGAGCATTTCCTGCATTATTAATAAGAATTTCGATCGATTGCCATTCCTGCGGCAAGGATTCAATTGCCGATTTCACATCGCTTCTAACGCTCACATCGAAGCACAAAGAGTGTGTTTTCGTTATTTCTGAAAGTTGTTTTTGTAAGGCATCCAATCTTTCTTTTCTTCTTCCACAAATAATTATGCGGTAGCCCTGTAGAGCGAATTTGATTGCCGTAGCCTTGCCTATTCCTGAAGTGGCTCCTGTAATGAGTGCAATGGGTGTCATGATGCGAATATAAAGATTCAGATAATCTTCTTCCTCCCAAAGTTTTATAACAGTTCCAATGTAAGAATATTCTGTATAAAATAAAGTGAAGCACAATCATATTTTGATAAAATTGCCGAAACGAGCATACTACTTATGGGAATATTGTTTGGCGGCAATAAAAATTAACTATTTCACCAAACCATCTTTTGGATCATTATATACTACTCCACTAACTGATGCTACCTGCAACATAGTACAGAATAGTTCTGCCCCCCTCAAATTCTCTTAGTCAGTCTAATAAATTTTAACTTCAACTCCACTATCGGAGGCATGGTGTCGCCCAACAGAAAGCCCCAGGGCTTGAGCGGGTTAATGCGGTCGGAAATCAGCTTGATGATGGCGAGTATGGGTATGGAAAGAAACATGCCTGATATGCCCCACAGAGCTGCACCCGCAATCACTCCGATAATAGACACGAGCGCGTTGAGTTTCACTTTGGAACCAACAATTTTTGGAACGATATAATTGTTGTCTATAAACTGTATGACGATATAAAGCATGAATACATAGAACACATAAATAGGCGCTTTGGTAACTAAAGCTACCGCCATAAACAATGCCACTCCTACTATTCCGCCTATATAGGGAATGACATTTAATAACGAACCAATAATGCCCAACAGAATGGCGTATTCTATTCCAAGTAAAAGCAGCCCAACGGTATTCATGACAGCTACTATCACAAATTCTACCAACAGCCCGTTTAAATAATTTTGAATAATAACTTTTGTTTCGGAAAGAATCTCCGTTACACTTTTATCATTATCGTTTCCAAATAATTGATGCACAAATAAAACCAAGTGCGGCTGATAATACAGCAGCATAAATGTATAAACCGGAGTAAGCATCATGATAGTCAACCCGCTACCCATAGACACAAGCGTTCCGCTTACGCCAATATTATTCGACTCCATGAGTTGTGCCTTTTCATTGGCAAGCCATATATCTATTTCTTTGGTGGTGATATGCAAATATTCTGAAGCCCATTTCACCGCATCGCGGAGCAAGGTTTCAAACTTTGCGGTCATTTGTGGCAGTGCCTCTATCAATAAATTTGTTCGGGATATTATTAATACTATCAGCCCGACTATGAAAAGCACTGCGATAAACAGAACAATAGATATTGCCAATGTGCGGTTTATTTTTATTCTCACCAATAAATTGATGGCGGGGCTGATTAAGATGGCAATAACTGCTGCATAGATTAAAGGAAGAATAATATCCTGAGCAATGTATAACATGCTAATAAAGAAAAACATCCCTATCAGGATGAGCGACACCTTTGCATAGAAAGGCAACGTAAACTGTTTGTTCATTTTAATTGCTATAATCTGATTCTTTGGTATTGTGCAGGCTGTGTTGAATGAATTTTTTTAAAGTGCTTCATTCTTTTTAATGCCATTACTGAAAATTTTGAACACTCCTTTGCCGAACATAATTACTGCTTCAGGATTTTTTGTGGCGATGGTAGTGATGCCAAAAAGCAATGTAGTGCCAAGCGTTTTCTTTAACGGCTTGCCCGACAATTCTTCAAACAACACTTTAGACGCATAGCCCGCAGCCAGCACAATAGTGGTGTTCAAAAGGCTCTCTTTCACTTCATCTGATGCTGAAACTTTTTTCAAAATGCTTTTGATGATATTGACAGGCTTCATGCTTTCAACAGTAGCGTTTATATCTTTTTTCAATACTCTTCCTTCTTCTCTATGCTTGCTTTCTAATTCCAGAATAGCGGCTCTGAGTTCTGATGATGAGGTTATTTTTTGCATCGCATGGTTTATTGAAGGGCATGAATAATAATTAATTCGCTCAACGGTTTTTTAATCCATTTATGCAGAAAAAAATGAACGATGATTCCGGCAAGAAGATAGAAGCCCGCTACTATGAAAAAGCCGTAATAATTTTTTCCGAGTAATTCTCCCAGCAACAAGGCAATACCAATATTAAACACCAGCGCAAACAGGGAAACTAAAATGATGACACTCAAGCGCGATACCAGTTCGGTAATCACTATTGTGCCGGTTTCAATGGATTTGAGTTTTGAAAGTTTGTAAGTGGTTTTGCTGTAATCTTCTACTTGTTCAAACAATGACCCAATGACATTTTTTTTAGTTTCCATGTTGCTGCTTTGTGGTGTTTTAATAAGAAGATGCACTCACTTCTTTTTGTGTGGCTTCTGCTCTGGATAAACCATTGTTGGCGTTTGCACCGGTGGTTTCTTCTTCAGAAAGTTCTTCTAATTTGGTGTTTACATTTTCTAAAATCTCGTTGAATTTTTCTTTGATGCCTTCTGCATACTCATTGCTTCTTCTGGCGATTTTTTTTCTTGTGTTTGAACCTTTGTCAGGTGCAAATAAAATTCCTAATGTAGCTCCAACTGCTACACCGGCAAGAAATCCTAATAATACTTTTTCTGAATCCATAATTGTTGTTTTTTTGATACCCGCTTATATGCGCGATAAGTGATGAAATAATTTCACTATCAAAGTTCGCCTGTAAACTATGTTTGATGTTACAGAATTTGTAAATAGAATTACATCATTCACACATTTATTTTTCATCTTTTGCCTTTTGTTTGGCGGCTTTTTTATCGTCAGATTCCTGCTGCTTTTGTTCGGCAGCTTTTAATTTTTCTTCATCTTTAATTTTTTGCGCTGCCGCTTTTTCTTTCTTATTGAAAAAACCTTTCAGTAAAAAATTATGCTGCAGCGCTTCCATGTTTTCATCTAAACCTTTACTGCTTCTTTTCAAATTCAGCATGGTTTGGCTCATGTTTTCTGCAATCACTGTATCCTTTAGCAGCCTGCCGATGGTTCCTTGCCCGCTGTTGATGCCAATCATTATTTCCGCCAATTGCTCCGAAATAATTTCGGCATTCACTGCCGTTATTGCCAAACTTAACATGATAGCGTCTGTTTCAACAGGTTCGGCTGATTGAAGCTCCTGCCCCTCTTCCACAACAGGCGAATCGCTATTGCCTTGTGTAATCATTAAAAGCCGGTCGCCAATAAGACCTTCTGAGCCAATAGCTACAATACCATCCGATTTTATAAACTGCTTGATTTCTTTTCTCACCAACATATCTACTCTCACCATAGAGTCGTTAATGATGGTGATTTTATCAACCGTGCCTACATTAATGCCTGAGAAGCGAATATTATTTCCCACCTGCAATCCGCTGACATTGTGAAATGTTGTGGTGAGCTTGAATACGGGATTGAATAAATTCTTTTGCTTTCCGATGATAAAAATTGTTATGACAAAAAGCGCTAAGCCCACGGCAATGAATAGCCCCAGGCGAACTTTAAATTTTTGTGAATTTGTATCCATGATATAGTATTAAGTAGTGAGAATTAAGTGGTGAGTAATGAGAATTGAGTAATGTTGTTTATTTAAAAAATGAATTTATTACCGGGTCATCAGAAGTTTCAAAGTCTTCAAGTTTACCGTCTTTATAAACCACTCCGTCCTCAAGCATAATGATTCGGTTGGCTGTTTTAATGGCGCACTTAATATCGTGCGTGATGATGATAGATGATGTTTTGTATTTTTTCTGAATATCCATAATCAGTAAACTTATTTCATTGGAAGTAACAGGGTCAAGCCCTGTAGTGGGTTCGTCATACAGCATTATCATCGGGTCCACAACAATGGTGCGAGCCAGACTGATGCGTTTTCTCATGCCGCCCGAAAGCTGTGAGGGCATTTTATCGAGCGCATCCGCTAACCCGACATTCTCTAACGCCTCATTAATTTTTGTTGCCCTTTCTTCTTTCGAAAGATTCTTTTTTATTCTGCTCAACGGAAATTCAAGATTCTGTTTCACTGTCATAGAATCGTATAGTGCGCCACTCTGAAACAAAAAACCGATTTTTTCCCGCATTTCTCCTAACTCTTTTCTTTTCATGGTGAGCACGTTTTTATCAAAAACATTAATCGTTCCTCCATCAGATTTTAATAATGCCGCGATACATTTAATCAATACCGATTTTCCACTGCCCGATTTGCCCAACACCACTAAGTTTTCGCCATTAAAAAGTTTCAGCGAAATATCTTTTAACACTGCTTCTTTGCCAAATGATTTTTTGAGGTTATTGATTTCAATAACCGGCTTATCGCTTGTTGCTTTCGCAGAAGTATTCACTAAAGTTTTTGTTTCGTTTGTTTCCATCATTAAAACATATCGGTGATTTGAACGGCAATCATGTCTATAATAATTACCAGCAGCGATGCTAATACAACTGCAGAATTTGCCGCGATACCTACGCTCTCCGTTCCGCGCCCGGCATTGTATCCTTTATAACAACCTACAATTCCAATGACTGCCCCGAAGAAAAATGTTTTGACAACTGCTGGTAAAAAATCCATAAAGTCAACCGGCTTAAATGCTTGAGCGAAAAATAGAGTAAAGGTTACATCACCTTTAATATTGGCGGCTCCCCAACTTCCTAATAAACCCCAGGCATCAGCATATAAAACCAACAGCGGTATCATAAACGTTGCAGCCAACACTCTTGTAACTACTAAAAACCGCATGGGATTAGTAGAAGACACTTCCATAGCATCAATCTGTTCGGTTACTTTCATAGAGCCTAATTCGGCTCCCATGCCCGAGCCTATTTTTCCGGCACAAATCAATCCGGTAATCACCGGTCCCATTTCTCTAATGAGCGAAACAGCAACCATTCCCGGCAACATCGCTACCGCGCCAAAGTCTACCAATACCGGGCGCGATTGAATAGTGAGCACAATGCCCATAATAGCCCCGGTGATGGAAATGAGAGGTAATGATTTATAGCCGATTTGAAAACATTGATACAAGAACTCTCTAAATTCAAACTTGCGCGAAAATGTTTCTTTTACTATGCGTATCACAAACAGAAACGCATCAGCCAAATCGGTTAAAAAGTTGCTCGCCACTTCGGTGGTGGCAAGGGTTTTTTCGCTGAGCTTAATAGTTAATTCCCTTGCATCCTTGAGCTTGGGGATTACTTTAATGATGGGATTAAATTTTTTCATTTAATACACATTTATTTTGTTAAAGTGAAAGGGCATTCTGTTTCCTTTCTCGCTTATATTTTTTCCTTGGGGCTTCATCATTCAGTTCATTCATTTTCAAATATGCATTGGTTAACGACTCAGGAAATTCATCTTCGTATGCTATTTTGTAAAAAGAAAATCCGTTGTAGGGAATAGTGTTTTCTTCGGCAGAAAACTTCACTTGCTTGTCAACATCTTTTTCGCTGAAATAGAACAGGAATTCATTTTCTCTCGCCTGATTTAATTCGCTGAATCGTGCATTCACAAGCGATGCTTTAATAATACCGGCACATTTATCTTGTATGGTAAAAAGCATCGAATCGTTGAGTTGCTTATCGAGATAGGCGACAAACGACTCATCTTTCACCGACATTTTGTTAACGGCTATAGAATCTTTTTCGCTGAATGCTGCTTCATTAATATTATTAGCGAGCAAGAAATATTTTTTCTTCGCTTCAAAAAATAAAATGAATTCTTTTTCTTTAAGTGCATACTGCTTCGGATGAACCGTAATTACAGCATCGGGGTTATTTGCCAGAAAATCCGCTATTCTTTCTATAAATTTTTCCTGCGATGCAGTGAGTTCGCTGCTTTGGGCGTTCCATTTTAACGCCAGCGATTTTTCAATTTCTTTTTCCAGGTTTTTTACCTGATTTCTATATACAGTAGTGGCGGGTTTAACAAAAATATTTCCAACTACATCAAACACTACATCCCATACATTAAACTTCGGATTTTTCAAATTGCCCGTTATCGGAATTTCATAATCAATCACATTGCCGCGCTCGCGCGCAAATGCCATAATGAGCGGCACCGGAACCCACTTCGTGTCTTTATTTTTTATGCGCGGAGCTATACGAGGGTCAACAATCACCAGATGATTATCGCTTTGAATGTCTCCGTCTCTGACATTCCAGGTGCCATGTATATCAATGGTTCCACGGTCTAAAGGAAAGGATGTAAAAGAAATGATATAGGGATTGAAAAGAGTAACCGGAATTTTTTGAAGGTGATACTGCATATCAAAATAGCTGCTGTCTTTTGGATTAACGCTCAGGGTAACAGAAGCCTCACCGAAGGGTTTAATGCCCGACTCTAATGATAGTTTAACCCTATTATATTCTTTGTTAATAGAATCCGCTTCAATGTTTAATGGGCTTAATGCAACAGTAAATTTTTCGCTTATTGAATAGTCATTGAATTGAACATTGCCATTGGTAATTGCCAAACGGTTAATCTTATAATCGCTACGCAAAAAGTTTTTTGCTATCACTTCTACATATCGGGCTATTTCTATAACAAGGTTAAATTGAGAAGCATCACCGCTAACAGATTTAATGTTAGCTCCATCTTTACCAAACATCGTTTGCAGATTATCTAAAAAATCGTAACGTTCATATTTAAAAAACAGACTGCTGAGCAATATAGAATCAATCACATATTTATGATGCTCGGGACTTAGCTCCGTAACATCTAATTTTAATTTTTCGAAAGCAAGAAAATCATCTCCTTCACTTTTTCCGAAATGAAATTTATTCACTGATAGTGTGCCGGATGCAGTCAGGTTTTCTTGGCTTTTAAAATTGCCACTTGCTTTCACATCGGCATCAACATTTGCAGTGAAGGTTCCATAATTCATTAAATCTTTCAGGTATTGTTCAATAATATTCAAATCGTATTTTTCAACTACTGCGTCAAAACGATAATCCAGATTATTAATATTAAACGTGTAATTGCCTTTTATTTCACCGCTTCCGATTCCAGATGAAAAAGAAAATTGGGCTGTAGTGGTGTCTGCGTTCCACCGTATGCCGGTGCTTTCTATATTTACATTTTTGATAAAATAGTTTACCGGAATCTGTTCATCGCGATAATGAAATTCTCCGTCATTAATATTTAAAGCCAGTATGCTGAAACGAACTTTTTGTTTTGTAGAATCGCGCGGATGTTTGGGCGTAAACAATTCGATAATATCATTAAAATTAATGCCCTCTTCGTTATGATGACTAATGATGCCCCTGGGCTCGTTTAATGTTATGTGATTAAATACATACGCTTTCTTAAATAGATGAAGCATTTTGAAATTAGCACTCACACTTTTTGCCGAAAGAAAAACACTATCGCTTTTCAATTCATACACTTTAAGATTGGTGAGATAAACATAGCCCGTAAACGGGTTTACATAAGCCATACCCAGCGTGATTTGTCTGCCTAAAAATTGCTCATCATATTTTTCAACCAGATATTTAGCAATGGGCGAAAGGAATGCCACAAACAACACCCCGATAATTACTATCGAAGCGGCAGCAATCAGCAGGGCTTTTTTAAATCGTGTCATGAAGCATTGTAAAGATGCGTTACAATGCCTCCGAAAGAGTTACACAATTAAATGGAAGTATTATACAATTCACATGTATAGAGATAATCCAGAATGAAACGCATGTGTGAATGATGTAACTCTTAGAATGAATTATATAACGCTATTCAAATGAATAGGCGGCATATTTGTGTGTGCCGCTTTATTTTGTTGTTACTTGTCCGAAAAGGCATCTGCATTTTCTTCTCGTGGTTTTCCTGCTATTATCTCTGCCAAGCAAGGGGCAAAAGAATATTCAACTGAAAAAATATGATAAGGTGATTTACAGCGACTCTTCTTTCGTTGTAAAAAAAGACGTTACTATTCCTTTCGATTCGTCTATTGTGAAAGTGAAGAAAAGAAAATTGGTAAAATTTTATTACAACAGAATGTTTATTGATACCCATGCAATACAGCCCTTGAGTAAAAGCGGAAACTCGCATTCTCACAAGGGGAAAATAGTGGGCAACATCACCATCACTAAATTAAACCCTTTCGAAACTTTTGCTGCGGACAGTTCCAAGCGATTAATAAATTGGGTGAAAGAAACGGGAAACAAACTTCACATTACCACTAAAGACAAAGTAGTGCTGAACAATATGCTTTTAAAAGAAGGCGACAAACTTACACGCCACGCATTAGTGGAAAGTGAACGATTACTGAGAGCATTGCCCTTTATTCTTGATGCGCGGGTATATGGCGTTGCAAGAAAATTATCACCCGACACGATAGATGTATATGTGATAACGAAAGATGTGTTCTCTGCTTCTATTAAAATAAAGCCCACTCAATATGATGAATGGAATTTGACTTTGGAAGAAAACAACATGTTTGGATTGGGACAAAATTTTTATAACAATATTATTATCAATGCCGGAAGAAAGATGGGATATGAGGCGCAATACACAGTGTATAATCTTTATGGCACTTTCATGCAGGGCGATTTGAATCTTGCTTTTACCGATGACAGCTTGCTTGCCCGCATCAGCAACGAGCGACAATTTATTACGCATGAAATCAGAAACGCGGGTGGATTGAGCTACCACTATCGGGTGTTTCGCTATTATTCGCGCTATGATGAAAGCCGCGCCCGCACCCGTGTGGCCGACAATAATTTTGACGGATGGTATGGGCGCAGATTTCCTATTCCCACCCGCGACTCTTTGCTGCTTGGTCATCTGAATTTTGTATTGTCCGGAAGGGTTTCTTCAACCATAGTTACAGAGCGTCCATTTGCCGATGCCGACACCAATCTTGCATTCCAGACAAATACGTTGATGTTGGGCAGCTTTGGTTTTTCGCGTGCGGCATTCGCAAAAGATATTTTGATTGAAGGTTTCGGAGTAACCGAAGATGTTCCCATCGGTTTGTTGGCTGATGTTACGCTGGGATATTCGTTGGGCGAGTTTGTAAGCCGTCCTTATGCGGGCATTCGTGTTTCGAGTAGCGTTTTTGTAAAACAAGGATATTTTTTCAACTCCGTAGAATTGGGCTTTTTTTTTCACAACAAAAAATTCTCTGACGGAGCGCTGCGTATTACCAGTTTATATATTTCAAAGTTGATAGGTGCCGAGAAAATTTTCAAAGGACGTATTCAGTTGCGCGGGCAATACATCAGAGGACTGAACCGCACCAACGAAAACGACCGGGTTGATTTGAATGATTTAGACGGGCTGCGCAGGCTCAGAACAGAGCGGCTTTTTGGTAATGCGGTGTTGACGGGCGGAGCTACACTTTCAATATTTACTCCCTGGCATTTGCTTGGATTTCGCTTGGTGTTATTCTCATCTACCGACCTTACCTATTTCAGCAAGCGCGATGCCTTCGTATTTTCAGGTCGTCCTTATTGGGGCATCAGCAGCGGCATACGACTCAATAATCAGCATTTTGTTATCGGCACCATAGATATAAGGGTTACAATTTATCCCTCACCGCCTGAGGGAACTCCTTTTTTCGGCATAGGCGTTTCGCTGAATCCTATTTTTCCTTTCCCTAATTTCATCGGAAAGAAACCAGACATTGTTCAATACGGAAACCCAAGTAAGTTATATTATTGAGAGGCATCTTAATCGAAACAATTAGTGAGATACCTGCAAAATTTAAGTTCCAGAATAAAACTGCCCTGCAGAATTTTCCGCAGGGCAGCATAATCGATATTGTTATGTAATCGAAGAATTATTATTTCATCAACAACAATTTACCTCTTTGAATATTATTTTCGCTGATAACAGAATATAAATAGATTCCATTAGAAAGCTCCGCAGCGCTTAAGGTTGCTTTGTATGTAACACCTGCCTGAGTTGCTCCATCGAATATCACACCTACTTTATTGCCTACATAAGAATAAACTTCTATGGTAGTATGTGCATCTGTTCCTGTTCTTTGAAATTCAATAGTAGTGTGTGAATTGAAAGGATTGGGATAAGCTGTCACATTTAATTTGTTATCGAAAACCAACGTTTCCTCCTCTTCAAATGAACCCAGTCTTGTTGATTGATCCATGAAACCTCCGCTGATACGGCAAGCATCAAATCCTCTGTTTACTGCGTCAACAGCCGCGTTAATATCGCTAAGCGAAGCAGTGCAACCGGCAGGCAAAGCACTACCTAATGCGCGATTTGCCAGATTAAGCAAGTCCTGAACAGTATTGTTGCTTCCCAAACAATTTAAAACCGATTGAGGAAAATCAAATGTCAGTTCAGTTCCGGGAATAGCAGTTCCATTAACACAATTGGTTGAAGCATAAGTAATGAGTTTTGTTCCGGAAATTACAAAAGCTCCGAGCGAAGCATCCATACGCAGGTTTAATCCGAGGGTAATGGTTTGTCCAATCAATACGTTTGAAAACTTATCATTTCTGAGATAATTTTTTCCGGTAGCAGTTGCGCAAGTAACGTTACCAACAGGCAAAACAGCCGGAGCAGCATTTGCCGGTAACTTACTCATCAGGCAGTTGGTTTCTCCGGCAAGAATGGTAACGGTTCTGTTGCCGAATCCGGTAGCCAAAGGGGTTGCAAGCAGCGAAGCAATTTTTTGAGCGGTGGTGGTTTGATGACAATCTTTACCGCCTGTGTTGCCATAAAAACCTTGAGTTCTGCTGCAATTTTGAAAACACAAAGACCCGAAAGTAACAACACTTGAAGTATTGCCTGCACAGCCGGTTACGCTATTAGCAACTGATAAAGCAAATGTTCCTGAAGTGCCATAGCTGCCTGCTGTATAAGTAATGCAATGGGTTCCTTGTCCTCCGGTAATTATCCATGAGTTATCGCTTGAACTTACGGTCCATAAATAGGTATCAGCATCAGTAGCATCAGCACAAAGCATGTTGCCGGACACACCACAAACGGGTAAGAGAGAAACCTCAACAATTAAACCGGTAGGAATTGGGTTCGCCAATACATTTACCGAAGGAGTATTGGAACTTTCACAATGATGCTCCATGAAACCTTTTACTGATAATGTTTGAGTGGCATAAACAGTAATACAAGGAGTTGATTCTTCGTTGCTCCATAAGTAACTTAGTGCGCCTGAAGCACAAAGCGTTACAGAATCACCTTCACAAAAAGTAGCGGTTCCGCTTGAAACCGATACAGCTACCGAAAAATCCGGACAACCAATATTGCATGTAACAGCAGTATTGGTCTTGTTGCAATTTCCATCAAAACTTGCCGCACGCAGATGCGCTAAACGATTCGGCACGCTCAGATTATTGTGCCGGGCAAACATTCCTGAATTAGTATTGCAATCATTGGTGCAATACAAAATAGGCAGAGTAGCACAAGCATCTGCTGATAAAGTGAAATCGAACGTGTAAACACCCGTGCCTTGTTGGGTTGCCACTACACAGGTATTACCCGTTTGGCTGCTCTTAACAATTACATGGATGGTTGCATCGGTTCCACCATTGGCACCATCAATTACATTACTCAAGGTAATAGTGTAAGTGCCGCCCGGAGTAATGTCCCAAAACTGAATGCCTCCATTGTTAGTGGTTGATTGAAGGCAGTGCCTGTTTTGTGCAACTACATTTGATACATAAGCCTGCCCCAGCATTGTGGCAAAAGCTGTGTTGCAGGTCAAAATAAATAATAAAAAGCTGATGACAGAAAAAGTTTTTTCTGTAAATAATTTTGTGTTCATAGAGGTTCGTTTTAATAAAATAAATGGAATATTCCGGAACACAAAATTGATGAGCTATCAAGCATTAATACTTACACAATTCTGAAATTCTGTTGCATGATTCACAGATTTTTTAAAGAAAAAACAACAGGCAATAAATAAAGCGGTCGGCAAGAAAATTATGTCTGCCGACCGCTGAATATTAATGATGAAAGAGTGTTTTACTGCAACACTACTTTAGTAAGATGAGAGTTTTGTATCACCTCGACAATCTCAAAATTTTTAGTTTGTTGAAAACAAGAATAATCAGATACACCGGGTCTATTTCATACCAACGCGAGCCGAAGTTTGGATTTGAAGGGGCATGATGATGGTCGTTGTGATAGCTCTCGCCCAACATTAAAAAATCTACCGGCAACAAATTGCGCGATGTATTATTGAGTTTGAAATTTACAGTGCCGTATTTGTGTGCAAACCAGTTGATAATAACTCCATGCACCGGACCCATCAGAATAACCACAGGAAGCAGCAGATAGAGCCATGCCGATTGGGCAAAAAGCACAAAGAACAAAATATAGAATACAGTCCATAAGCCGCGCGAGTATATAGATTCACCAATTTTATCTAAGGCATCCCATTGCGGAATATTTTTCAGAAACTGCTTTTCGGGCTGAATCCTTCCGCGATAAATCCCCGAATAAATATTGCGCGTGCTCAGCATCATAGAAAATACATTGGAAGAATATTTGGGCGAGTGCGGGTCTTTATCGGTATCAGTATAGGCATGATGCATACGGTGCATCACAGCGTAAGCGCGAGGACTTAAATATGATGCTCCCTGAGTGAAATAAGAGAACAAATAAAATACCCGTTCCCAAAATCGGCTCATAGTAAACGCCCGGTGCGAAGCATACCGGTGCAAAAAAAAGGTTTGTGAAAAAAGGGACAGATACCAAAGGGCAATAAAAAAAATGAGAATAATCATAACGCGGATGCTTTTTGGTTAATGATACGGGTTTTTCTGTAAGCATCCGTTATATAATTTCAAATTATTCTTACATCATTCACACATTTTGGTTTCGACCACCTTTATCTCCTCATTATATTTAATAATAAAGGAGCCAGAAACCTCCTCGTAGTGTCAGCTACTATCAGATGACAATCTATTTTGAAAAATATTTGGTTTTATTTTGCTGTAATAGCTTAATTATTATGTTTGTCCCCGATTCGGCTCTTTTAAATTTTCCGATGATCAACGCATGAAACCCACCCTTCAGCAACGCGACCTCCAATCGGTTTGGCATCCTTTCACACAAATGAAATTGTATGCCCATTCCATTCCGATTGTAAAAGGTGAGGGAGTATATCTGTTCGATGAGTCGGGGAAGAAATACATAGATGCTATTTCATCGTGGTGGGTGAATATTCACGGACATGCACACCCGTATATTGCACATAGAGTTTTCGAGCAACTGCAAACCTTAGAGCATGTAATATTCGCGGGGTTTACGCATGAGCCTGCAGTGCAATTGGCAGAACGATTGCTGAAACTGCTGCCCGAAAATCAGTCGAAAATATTTTATTCCGACAACGGCTCTACTGCCGTGGAAGTGGCGGTAAAAATGGCATTTCAGTATTGGTTCAACCGTGGCTTTGAAAAGCAAAATATAGTGGCGTTTAATAACGCTTATCATGGCGACACGTTTGGTGCTATGTCGGTGAGCGGACGCTCCGTTTACACGCAGCCTTTCGCTCAACAATTGTTCGATGTTCGTTTTATTGATGCGCCTGTTGCGGGAAGTGAAGCATCTGCTGCCGAACAGCTTGAAAATATTCTGAAAGAAAACCAAACAGCCGCATTTATTTTTGAGCCATTAGTGCAGGGTGCAGTAGGCATGGTCATGCACGAGCCTGAAGCTCTGGAAACCTTGCTGAAACTTTGCAAAACATACAACGTGTTGTGTATTGCCGATGAAGTAATGACCGGCTTTGCCCGCACCGGAAAAATGTTTGCTACAGATTATCTCCAAACATCGCCCGATATAGTTTGTTTGTCTAAAGGAATTACCGGAGGCACCATGCCGCTGAGCGTAACTTCCTGCACCAAAGAAATTTACCTTGCCTTTTGGAGCGATGACCGCATGAAAACTTTTTTTCACGGACACTCCTACACCGCCAATCCGGTGGCTTGTGCAGCTGCGTTGGCGAGTCTCGATTTATTTGAAAAAGATGAAACCTGCAACGGAGTGGCTTTGATTCAACAGGCGCACATTACATTTGTAAAACGGCTCGAAAAATATTCCAACGCTCATAACATCAGGCACCGGGGAACCATATTGGCTTTCGACTATCAGTCAGCTGATGAGCGTTCTTATTTTCATCAGGAAAGAGATGCCATTTATAATTTTTTTATTGAAAAGGGAATATTGTTGCGCCCATTGGGAAACACTATTTACATCATGCCTCCTTATTGCATTTCCGAAGAACAACTCAACGAAGTGTATGCAACGGTTGAGCTTTGGCTGCAAAACCATTAAGCGTTTTAATTTTTCAGTTCCATAACTTTTTTTGCTTTGGCTTGTTGTAACAACTCTATGAAACAACAAGTTAATATTTGCTGGTTCAGGCGCGACTTCCGGTTGTTCGATAATGCCGCCCTTTACCAGGCGCTCAAAAGCAATGGTCCGGTATTGCCTGTTTTTATTTTCGACAGAAATATTTTAGACCAATTAGAAGACCGCAAGGATGCTCGGGTGCATTTTATTCATCGAGCCGTTACGGATATGCAAAGCCAACTGCAACAAATGGGTAGCGGCATAAAAGTGTATTACGGTTTTCCGGAGGAAATTTGGAAAACTATTTTGGAAGAATATGATGTTTCTGAAGTTTTTGCTTCGCACGATTACGAGCCTTACTCCTTACAGCGAGATAAAAATATTGCCGACTTACTTGCTTCACATGGCGCAACGTTACACACGCTCAAAGACCATGTGATTTTTGAAAAAAATGAAGTGCTGAAAGATGATGGCACACCCTACACGGTGTTTACTCCTTACAGCAAAAAATGGAAAGCGAAATGCAACGATTTTTATTTGAGCAGTTATGCCTGCGAAAATTATTTCCATCATTTTTTTAAATGGAATGCACCCGAAATAATGGCTTTAGAGCAAATGGGTTTTCACCCTACTTCTATTTCTTTTCCTGCCGAAAATGTTTCGGAAGAATTAATGAAGAAATATAAAGAGCAGAGGGATTTTCCCGCACTTCAGGGTACTTCGCGCATCAGTGTGCATTTGCGTTTCGGAACAGTAAGTATTCGCCAACTCATGCGACAGGCTAAACAGCACAGCGAAAAATTTTTTGACGAGCTCATTTGGCGCGAATTTTATCAATCGGTGTTGTGGCATTTTCCGCAGGTAACAAAACAAGCTTTCAGAAAAGAATACGATAATATTGAATGGCTCAACAACGAAGAACATTTTCAGAAATGGTGCGCAGGAAAAACCGGTTTCCCTTTAGTGGATGCAGGCATGAGAGAACTGAACGCTACGGGCTACATGCATAATCGGGTGCGCATGGTTGTGGCAAGTTTTCTCACCAAAGATTTATTGATTGACTGGCGCTGGGGCGAAGCCTATTTCGCGCAAAAACTTTTAGACTTCGAGCTTGCCTCCAACAATGGAGGTTGGCAATGGGCGGCAGGCACGGGGGTAGATGCCGCGCCTTATTTCAGAATTTTCAATCCGAATGAACAAGCCAAAAAATTCGACTCCGAAATAAAATACATTCGTCAATGGGTTCCTGAATTGGACACGCTTGATTATCCGCCACCCATGATTGATCGCAGCATTACCCGTCACAGAACAATGGAGGTGTATCAAAGAGCTTTGAAAGGCAGGAATTAGCAAACATCAATTTTTTCTGAAAGAAAATATTCAAAACCATTAGTGTTGCGTTATTAATCCTTCATTTTCAAATGGTTATGATTCTGTTCTGTGAGATGATGTAATTGAGGTTGCTGAAACATTTCGTTTATGTGCGTTTTTCCATAAATGGAGCTGATCAGAATTTGTAATATTTTGTAGCGTGCGCGCAACAATTTTCCTGTAAAATTTCACAAACAACTACTCTTCTCCTTTATCTACCAGCTTATGAAGTTTCTTAGTGCCTCTATACATTTCGTATTTCATAAAGCGGCACTCCAATGGTCCGTTGTATATCTGAATTTTTCTCGAGGGGCGGAGTCCTATATGTTTCAGTGCTTCCATGTTGGAACTTATTACCCAGCAATCATAACCTGAAAAACGTTGCTTAAATGTGTCGCCAATGCTTTTATATAAGGCGTTTATATCGTCTTTATCCATGCGCTCGCCATAAGGAGGGTTAATAATGACTACGCCACCGCCTTCGGGGGCTTCAAAATCTTTAATATCGCATTCGCGAATATGCACCATATCTTCCACCTTGGCTAACTTCACGTTTTGTTTGCCTTTACGGGCTACGTTGTGCGAAATTTCACCACCCAATATTTTTGGTGTTTCAGAAGAAATTTTGCTTACAGCGGCATCATAAATAGTGTTCCACAAATCTTCACTGAAAGCCAAAAAACGTTGCCAACGCATAAAGCCAAAATCTTCTTTATAGTATCCGGGGGGAATATTAGCAGCTAATAATGCTGCCTCGATAAGTATAGTGCCCGAGCCACACATGGGGTCAATAAAAGTGTTGCGTTGGGTCCAGCCGGAAAGCAATATCAATCCTGCTGCCAACACTTCGTTAATGGGTGCAAGGTTGGTTTTGTCTCTGTAACCACGCTTGTGCAAACTTTCGCCCGAGCTGTCTAATGCCACGCTGCAAGTGGTATTGTAAATGTGAATTTGAATACGAAGGGTAGGCTTGTCTAAATCTACACTAGGGCGTTTGTTGTGTTTTTCTTTAAACTGGTCGGCAATGGCATCTTTCGCTTTTTGCGATATGTATTGCGAGTGATTAAACAGGTGGGTATTCAGAGTGCAATCTATGGCTAAGGTGTCGTTTACATCCATATAATCTTCCCAGTTAATGGCTTTTACACCTTCATACAAACTGTCTTCATTGCTCACCTCAAATTGATTGATGGGAACCAAAATTCTCAGAGCGGTTCTGAGGCAAAGATTGCTTTTGTATATCATGCCTAAGTCGCCAACAAAACTTACGGCACGGTTGAGTCCTTCTACTTCTCTTGCGCCCATTTTTTTCAGCTCATTGGCAAGCACTTCTTCCAAACCGAAAATAGTTTTGGCAATAAGCCTGAAATCGCCTTCGGGCAATGTGTTTTCCATAGTTGTAAAGGTATTTAATTAATAGCTTTAAAGCTACAGCCCTAATAGTCATAAACACCAACCTCATCCACCACTCCTTCTTTTCCTTACGCCTAACCCATGCCTCGCTGCCCGGTTATCAGCATCAGAGATAAACAAATTCCAAGATTTCGAGGTAAGCAGTTAAAAGGCAGCATCAAATAGAGAACCCAACTAATGCGCTATAAATATCTTTGTCGTTGCACTGTGTTTTGCTGTGGTGAGATGAATAAAATAAATTCCCTGTTGCTGATTGCTTAAATCAATTGTTTGTTTCGGGGTTATTGTTCCATGTATCAATAAATTGCCTGTTAAATCAAATAATTTAAACATTGCTGTTTCTTCTACTGATTCCCAGTCTATAATCAATTTGCTGTTGGTTGGGTTGGGATAAACTTTAAACATTTTATTTTCATTAAGTGCATTAACACTTGCTATGGGTTCATCGGGAACAAAATTGTCGGGGTCGTTTATAAACCGCACACACTCCAACATTTCTTTGGTAAACCCCGCAAATTCCATTGTGTGGTCCACGCCTTCTATTTCATTGAAAAACAATTGGAACGGACTATTATCAAAGCTGTCAATTATTGAAGTAACTTGCCCTAAAAGATTCGATACAGGATCTTCGCTGCCAAAGCACAAACAGGTTGGTGGAAAACTAAGTTGTTCCGAGAGGTTAGGCTCATAAAAGAAGCCGGGTGCAAACCAAATCAAACCTTTCACCCTATGAGCCGGCTCATTCAAAAGATATTGTGCTGCCATATCACTTCCGGCTGAGTATCCGGCAATGTAAATCGAGTTGGTATCCATATTATACCATGCCTTTACCGAATCAATCGTAAGATTAATCACCACGCTTGTTTTAAGCAGATTTCCCAAATAAGGTGCGGGGCAGGCAATAATAGCATCAATACTATCGCCTGTTTCAGAAAGATAATTACGTATCTGTTCCGGGGTTTGTGGGTTACCAATGCCATGAAGCCCCACTATAAGTTTTGCCGCAGCGCCCGGCTGATAGGAAGCCGGAACATGAAAATGTATGCGCACTGAATCATTACCTAGCAGAGTGTCATTGCTGGCAAAAGCAATGATAAAATCGCCTGTTTGTTGAGCATTAATTTTCAGAATAAACAACAAGAGTGCTGTGAGTAGCGAAAATAGTTTTTTCATTCGTTCAGATGGTTTTCAATTTTATTTTTCCATAAAAGATAAGCCTCTCCCATCAGATGTAAATTATCGTTGGTGTATGCTCGGTTGAGGTAACCATTGGTATCTATCATTTCGGCATGAATGTCTATATAGATGATGTTTTGTTTGGTACATAGTTTCTGCAATGCCTCGTTGAGGAGCAGATTTTTTTCGTTATCATGCCCGGTGAATACTTTTTTGCCCACCGGTAAAACCGACTGCACATAAATTTCTGTTACGGGCGATTGTTGTCTTACTGTTTCAATAATTGACTTGTAGTTGGCGATGATAGTGGGTATATCCAGGCCTTTTGCAATATCGTTGGTGCCTATGCAGATGAAAAGTTTCGATGGCTCATGCCTCACAATTTCATCTAATCGAGCTAAAACACCTGCAGTAACATCACCACCAATACCTCTATTTAGAATAGATTTTTCGGGAAATAACTCATTCCAGTTACCTCCCTCGATAATGCTGTTGCCGAGAAATATAATGGCTCCTTTCGTTTCCGGGCAAGCCCGAAACATTGAAAGTTTTTGCTGATGGCGAACTTCTATTACATTTTTAAAAAAGAATTGCTTGACATGATATTTTCCATTGACTGCTATATACAAGATGCCAACAACCATGAGAAGATTGATGGCAAGAGAGATTTTTAATACAGGTTTTAATTGATGTGGGACAAATTGCATGTGGCAGATTATCTGATTAAAAATAAAGGTCTGCAATTTGAACGACTTTGGAAAAAATAAATGCTTTATTTTTTAATTCCTTATACCGGCAAAAGTCTGCAGCTATGCCATACAGAATTGGCAACTTGCTCACTAATTGCCCGCCTTAACCAACAGAGCCTTCAACTTCATCCACCACTTCTTCTTTTCTTCGCGCCTTTGTGGGCAATAATATTTCATAGCACATGTAAATCGAAAGGAACATTCAAAACCACTTAAATTTATCTTTGTAATTTAAACGCCACACAAAAAATCTAAAGTCATGGGAGAAAAAGAATTCAGCAATCTTTTAGAAAAATTTATGGAGCTGGGGATTAAATACGGCCTGAATATTATTGCTGCTTTATTTGTATTAGCCATTGGTTGGTGGATGATTAAAATGGTGATGCGGGTAATGAAAACCAATATGGACAAAAGCAATTTAGACGAATCCTTAAAACAATTTTTACAAAAACTTTCGGGTATCATTTTAAAAGTATTGCTGCTGATTAGTGTTGCCTCTATGGTAGGCATTGAAACTACTTCTTTCATTGCTGTTTTAGGTGCCGCGGGCTTGGCTATTGGCTTATCGTTGCAAGGCAGCCTGGCAAATTTTGCAGGAGGCGTATTAATATTGGTTTTTCGTCCTTTTAAAATAGATGATTTTATTGAGGCGCAAGGCTTCCTTGGCTCGGTAGAAAAAATTGATATTATCTACACCATTTTGAAAACGCCCCACGGTCAGCGAATTATTATTCCCAACGGTGCCCTTTCAAATGGCAGCATTAAGAATTTTTCCGCTCATGCGGAAAGACGATTAGACTTAATTTTTGGCATTAGCTATGGCGATAATATTCCTGCAGCAAAAGAAATTCTGAAAAGCATTTATGATAATGATGCCCGCATTTTGAAAGACCCCGCAACGGTAATTGGCGTGCAAGACCTTGGTGACAGTTCGGTAAATATTATTGTAAAATCTTGGTGCAATAGTGCCGACTATTGGAGCCTGTATCACGAACTGCAAGAAAAAGTGAAACTTACCTTCGATGAAAAAGGCATCAGCATTCCTTTCCCTCAGCGCGATGTTCATTTGTTTAATAAGTCGTAGGTATAGGCAGAAAACTATCATCGCTTTTGAAACATCCGCTACGAGCGTGTAGCCATGCTTTTTCCAATACTGCAACCTGAACTTATTACGTCTTATTGTTTTTTCATGCTATCATTGGTTAGGATAACATTATCCCCCTCGCCCTTCGGGCAATCCCCCCTAGAAAAGGGGAGAGGCTCGTGCGCCATTGTTTTGATTGAAAGAGAAACTGTTTGTTGCCCCTTACTTTTCAGCAAAAACAAACCCGCAAGATTTTTAAAGTTGTCTTGCGGGTATGGGCGCTATTTTAGGTGGATGATAATTTCAGAAATTATCCTCTGGCGGCTCTCTTTTCGCCAAACCACGATTTTTTCTTGGGTTTGAAAGTATTGGGTTTTTCATTATTCCTTGAAAAATCTCCGGCTGTTGCGTAGGTTTTTTGTTCGCTTCTGCCAAATCCATTTCTGTTTCCCGAATTTCTGGGCGGACGTTGCTGTCTGGCTGCGGCTTTCACAACAGTATGATTCATTAAAGGATAAGCATGGTCGTCCATCACTAGAATTTGTTTGCCAATGAGTTTCTGAATGTCTTTCAGGTATTCTTTTTCTTCAGCATCGCTGAAAGCAATGGCTATACCGCTGGCTCCGGCTCTTCCGGTGCGCCCGATACGATGCACATACGATTCGGGAATATTGGGCAATTCGTAATTAATTACATGCGACAACTCATCAATATCAATACCTCTAGCGGCAATATCGGTAGCCACCAATACACGAGTGAGTTTTGATTTGAAATTGTTGAGCGCCTGCTGACGGGCATTTTGCGATTTGTTGCCATGAATGGCTTGTGCCTGAATACCGTTTTTAGAAAGGTCTTTTGCCACTTTATCTGCCCCATGTTTGGTGCGGGTAAATACTAATGCCCGCTCGATATTTTGGTTTTTCAACACATCCATGAGCAGGTTTCTTTTGTTTTCTTTATCTACAAAATACACTACCTGATTAATAGTATCCACTGTGCTCGAAACGGGCGTTACTTCTACTTTAGAAGGGTTTACCAAAATGGTATCGGCAAGGGTTACAATTTCGGGAGGCATGGTGGCAGAAAAGAATAGCGATTGTCTTTTCGAAGGAAGTTTGGCAATGATTTTTTTCACATCATGCACAAAACCCATGTCGAGCATTCGGTCGGCTTCGTCTAAAACAAAGAACTCAATATGGTTCAGATGCACATGTTTCTGATTCATCAAATCGAGCAAACGACCGGGTGTTGCAATCAAAACATCAATACCCGAGCGCAAAGATTCTACCTGACTGAACTGATTGACTCCGCCAAAAATAACTTTGTATTTCAGGTTGGTGTTTTTGCCATAGTTCTCAAAACTTTCACCAATCTGAATGGCTAATTCTCTGGTAGGCGTTAAAATCAAACTTCTGATAACGCGCTTGCCGGGAGCCAAATTTTTATCCTGACAAAGCAATTGTATAATAGGAATGGCAAATGCCGCTGTTTTTCCGGTGCCGGTTTGCGCACAGCCCAAAATATCTTTTCTTTCTAACACCAATGGAATGGCTTGCGACTGAATAGGTGTGGGGGTAGTGTATCCTTCTGTTTTTAAAGCCTGAAGGATAGGCTCGATTAAATTCAATTTTTCAAACGACATTTTTATTATGATTAAGGTTATAGACCGGACAAAAAAATACAAAGGCTCTCCATCACCGATCTGTATGAGAAAGAGTCTTGTTTACTGTTTAAACTTCTAATTTTTTGGAGGGAATACTTCCGAAAGCATTGAGCGGAAAATTTCGCGGAGGCGAAAACAACAATGAGTAGTTTAATTCATGTAATACGGTGCAAAGGTAGGCATAATAAACTGTAAAAGCATTTTTATTCACGATATAGCCCGATAGTTAAACTAAACATCGGTTTTAATATTGCCCACCGTCTCAGAACATAACTCGATAAAAAGTATTGCGATAGCGTAGAGCGCAGGAAACAGCAAATCATGTATGTGGTGCGATTCCAACATACATTAAAGTTAAAGAAATGTTGCAAAGGCTTATATGCGGTTAAATATGGCAGTGCATGATTTTGGAATACCATTAAGGTTGTATTCATACTGAATTTCGAGACGTGAAAAGTTTTGAACTGTAATGATTCTGCCTTCGCCTACTATTCTGAATGAGCCTATGCTTTGTTCAGGAATGGAAATAAAATTTTTATCGACAAGTGCACGAACGGTAAATTGGCCAAACATACCATTGATAAATACTTCAAAAATCTGATTGCCCTGCCCAATGAAGCATTGGTAATTAGTGCCGGGCTGATTGTGGCAGTTTTCGCTTACCATATAGGTTCCCAAAAATTTTGTTCTGCTGAAAACATCGCAACTGTCGCCTTCCAAACCCAAAGGACAAACACAGGCACCTTCACTGCAAACTTTGTTGGGAGCGCAAACCACATTTTCGCAGGGGTCTTTTTTTCCGCAGGAATTAAAAAATACAATGCTTAAAAACATTAAGATTACTGAAGCAAAAACTGATTTTTTCATGACTGATATTTTTTGTTTTTCAATTGAATCCAAAGTGAACCTATGTTTCTAAAAGTAAATGCTACAATCAATATTAAATTTCCGGTCGAAAAAAATACAAATTCTTTTTTAAAGTAGTCGAATTTTTCATGGATTACTTCGGGCGCAAAACGGCTTTCGGGGTTCTTTGTCAGAAAATCGTTCATATCGTGCGTATCGAACAACTCGAAAAAACTCTGCATTTGTATGAATACCTGAAAAAACAAAATGCCCGCGATGATTACCGACATAAACCGCACCCAAAGCGGAGCTAAATATTTCACCTGCTCTAAAAAAATAGTGTAGCGAAAGAGTATCGTAAACAACACCACCAGCCCGATATTGATTCTGAGAAAACCCGCATCGAGCACCAAATGCAGCGGATACAAAACAATGGCGGTGAACACCACAATCAATACCCACCAGAGCATTTCGGAAAAAACAGATAAATAAGTTTGAGAAGGGATGTTTGTAGTAGCAGTGCTCATTAATTTCTATTCATTTTCGGCACAAAGATGCCACCTTTTCGGTAAGTTATTAGATAAAAACGCCTGAATTTGATTTAGAGTTTTACGCATTATGTATTGTGCGGAATGATTTAGCGGCAACCTCAACAAGAGCATCAGGCACTATAATAGAATATTAAAATACCATTAAACACCTAAGATATTATATCTATCAGTTTTTTTTTGTTTATCTTACAAAATCATTATTTTATGTTGTATTTTAATAATATTACTGTTTATGTGGCAAGCGCTTAAACTGAACAATATTTTAACTTCAGCAATAATAACTTTTGGTTTTGCATTGTTGGCAATGGCTTCTTATTATACTTTCCCAAATGCTGAAGCATTAGGACTGTGTGGCGAGATAAAGGAGGGAAGCTATTTTCAGGCAATAGAAAATCTCCTGGTTAATTATGACGGCAGATACTTCACCAATTTACTGCACGGATTGAATCCCCTTGCTTTTGGTTGGATAGACGGATACAAGTTGATGCCAATTGTCGGCTTTTTACTTTTTACAGGAAGTTTTTTGTTTTTATTGTTGTCTTTATCCGATATAAACCTTAGGCCAGGATTCATGTATTCGTTGTTATTTGCGGTAGTACACTTCTCCATATCGCCATCTCTTGTCAATGAGTTATATAATCTTATTGCGAGCTATGTGTATTTATATGGAATATGCCTTTGGATGGTTTGGGTGGGTGCCATTAAAAGATTTTTTACAGCAACGAATATCGTTTGGAAAAATGTTTGGTTTTTTGTTGCCGCCCTTGGTATCATTGCTTCAACAGGAACCAATGAGCAGATTTTAACATTAAACTTATTGACTATTTTTTTCATTTCAATTTTAATATTCAAGTCTCATAAAAATCTTATAGTCGAATTTATTCCCCTTCTGATTGTTTCCCTTGCCTCTGTTTTATTTTTTGTTAGTTCTCCGGGAATAAGAGTTAGAGCATTTTATGTTGAAGCTCCCAAAAATCCAGAAAGTATTTTCACTGTAATTCAGTTAAGTACGCAACATTACCTGTATTTTTTGGGAAATACTTTTATTGGTAAAGGGGGTGTTTTCACGGCTTTACTGCTGTTTACAGGGTTGAGCATTAAATTGAAAATGCCACTCCCTAAAAAAGATATGGTGTACTCTATATTGTTCCTGCTTTTTGGATCTTATATGCTCACAATGCCTTACTATCTGGCTATGGGCGGAGATTCCGGAACACCTAATAGAATTTTCATTACTGTAGTAACTTTTATTCAATTAGTTTCTTTAGGGAGTATAATTTATTTTGCAAGTTTAGTCAACATCAATTCTTTTCCGTTTAAATCATTGAAACTTATATCTATTCTATGGATAGCCGTTGCTTTAATATTCTCCAACAATAACTACACCACCATTATTGCCGAATATAAATCGGGCATTTATAAAGAGTATAATGCTATATTTTCCAATCGTTTAAGCAATATTAATACGATATTGACTGCTGAAAGCAAATGGAAGCGTATTTGTTTCAAAAATATGTTGGATATACAAACCACCGTTTATTACCCTGTAACTATTAAGCCAAACAGACAAGAGGCACACTGGAACAAAGCCTACGGTAAATATTTTGGATTAAACGAAGTAAGTCTATGTGCAGATACTATAAATAAAGCAAACACTCTTAAAACCTTTTTGTATGAGTAAACTTAGATATCTCGCATTCAGCTTAGTAGTGTCAGCTATTTTTATGTTAGAATCATTGCGACTAAATGAAATAGCGCCTATAAATAACATGGATTTTTTTGAAACTTTTTCGGGAGAAAGCCCTGAAAAACTGAAGTTTTCTGAATGTTTTATTTCATCTGCAAATTCTCAAATTAACAATGCGAAAGAATCTGTGGCTAACCCCGACATTGCAGATGTATTTCTGGACAAATCTAAAACGCCTTCAGCATTTATTAAAGCCATTAATGATCTGGTATATTGGAGCAATGTATTGGAATCTGATATTAATACTGATGGTAATGGAGACTGGGAGTTCATTGTTCAATGTAATCCGGCAAATAAAATTACCATTACAATTAATCTTACTCAAGACAAAATTGATAGTTCAATTATTGTTGAAAGCATTCAAGGTTTGGATTCTCTTATAATGTTTGCCTCTTATATTTATGAAGAACAGCAATATTCAGATAGACATGGAATCTTCAGTGAACAATAATTCTGCTGTATGATTTTTATGGCTGCTATTAAAGCACTGTCAATTTTCGGTATCATTCCTCCGGAAATAATTCCTTTTGATCTGTAAGTTTCAACTTCATTTATTTTTATTTAGTTGATGACCGAATGGGTATCATCCATTTTTTCAAAACTACATTCGATTAGCGAAGCAAAGGGTTTTTATTTTGGATAGGCATAAGTCACATAGTTTCGCTACAGACTTGACTACTAGATTTAGGAGTATAAATAATGTCATTTACCCCACTTCAACAAAGTGTGAATGGTGTAATTATTTGTAAAGATTATGTAACGCTTTTCTCTACCATAATGCTCACTTTTATGAGCAACCGTTAAACAAATAAATATGGGCAAAAATCAAACTGACCTCCGCAATCAGCAATCTGATGGCAAGTCAAAAAAACAAGCAGCACAAATTAGTCAGGTTTTCTCTCGGGAAAAATCAAAAGAGCAGGCAGAAGATGCTGAAGAATTTGAAGTAAAAGCAACTACTCAAAGAAGACCGCAGTTCAGGTTAAATGAAAACATGAAAAGAAGATTTTCCTGAATATTGTTTCAGATTATTTCAACGAACCCGTAAACACCATCACCTGAACATCATGCTCCGCCCCATCGTCTGTGAGCGTTATTGTTTTAGCTTCTTGCGCCACGCCATTTAAAGTTACATTGGTTGCCGGTTCGCCATCTATTTGAGTTACGGTAATATGATAAACCGCACTTTTATACCGGTAGTGTATTTTAAGCGAATTCCATTCTTTCGGAATACAAGGAGTGAGCGTTAATTTGTCAACTTCCTGTTTCAAGCCTAGAAACGATTCCACAATCATGCGATACATCCAAGCTGCCGATCCGGTATACCAAGTCCAGCCGCCACGTCCGGCATGTGATTCGTTGGCATACACATCTGCGGCTACCACATAAGGCTCTACTTTATAGACGGCAATTTCTTCCGGAGTTTTGCCGTGGTTCACCGGGTTAATCATGTTCAATAATTCCCATACCCGTTGGTTGTCGCCCAATTTGGCAAAAGCCATAATCAGCCATACGGCAGCGTGAGTGTATTGTCCGCCATTCTCTCTTACGCCCGGCACATATCCTTTGATATACCCGGGATAGACATTTGATTTATCGAATGGCGGCTCCAGCAACTGAATGATGCCGATATCCTTTTTTACTAAATTTTTATATGCCGACTCCATCGCTATATTTGAATGGGCGGCATCTCCCGCTCCCGACAACACAGACCAGCTTTGTGCAATCGAATCAATCTTACATTCTTCCCCTTGCGATGAACCCAATGGTGTGCCGTCATCAAACCAGGCGCGTTTAAACCATGCGCCATCCCAGGCATGTTGAGCAATGTTTTCTTTCAATTGCCGAGCCTGCTTTTCACATTCATCAGCAAAGGGGGCGTCATTTTTCAACCGTGCAATTGCTGCGAACCGGATGAGGATGCCAAAAAAGAAAAATGCCAGCCACACACTTTCACCTTTTCCTTTATCGCCCACTCTGTCCAAACCATCATTCCAATCACCGGCACCGATTAACGGCAATCCCTTTTCACCATAGTTAAATCCATTTTTGATTGCCCTTACGCAATGCTCATACAGCGGAAGCATGTCATGGGATTTTACGGGCAGGTCATAATACGATTCTTCGCCCCAGTTCAATTGCCGCCCTTCCAAGAAGCGCACCGGCTCATCCAATACAGCCGTGTCACCTGTAAAAGAAATATAGTGAGCCGTTACAAAAGGTAGCCAAAGAAAATCATCGGAGCAGCGCGTGCGAACACCCCGCCCTACCGGAGGATGCCACCAATGCTGCACATCTCCTTCTTTGAACTGTCGCGATGCGCTGAGCAATATTTGCTCGCGCGCCAATTGTGGAGCAACCGGCAGAAGCGAGAGCACATCCTGCAACTGGTCTCTGAAACCGAAAGCGCCTCCCGACTGATAAAATCCGCTGCGCCCCCAAAGTCGCGATGAAAGTGTTTGATAAGTCAGCCAGCCATTTGTAATCACATTGATGGCGGCATCGGGCGTTTCCACCTGCAATGCGCCCAGCGTGTGTGTCCAATAATTTTTTACTTTTTCAAAGGCTTCTAGCGCTGCTTCTTTTCCCCTGAATTGTTGCGCAAGCTCTCTGGTGCGATGATTATTATTTCCAACGCCAAGGGTGAAAATGATTTCCCGTTCTTCGCCATCCGCCAAATCAAAAGGTGTCTGTATGGCGGCACACGGGTCTAACGCCAGCCCGACCTTTCCCGAAAGTTTTTGGCGATAGAGCGAATCGGGATATTGCAGGGTTCCGTTGCGACCGATAAATTCAGTGCGGTCAGCCGTGAATGTTTTCTTTTTTGCGTTCACATCAAAAAATGCAATGCGGTTGGAAAATTCCGTGCTGTATGGATTTTTTGCAAATATGGTTCCGCTGTCCACATCCGCTTCGGTGCGGATGTGCATGGCTGTTTTGGTTCTGTTATCGCCCAGCACCCATTCGGTATATCCGGTCGCGGAAAGTTTGCGCGGTCTGCCCGATTGGTTGCGAATTTTTATTACCGTGAATTTGACAGCCGCTTCCAAATCCACATACACCAACATTTCAGAATAGATGCCATCTTCAATATGTTCAAAGGCGCTGTAGCCAAATCCATGACGCGCGATGTAGGACGATGCGCCTCCCGCAGGCAGCAGTGATGTTGACCAGAAATGCCCGTTCTCTTCATCGCGCAGATAAAATGCTTCTCCGGCACCATCGCTTACGGGGTCATTATTCCAGGGCGTCAATCTTAATTCATGCGCATTCTCTGTCCACGTATAGGCGCCTCCGCTTTCCGTAACCACGGTTCCGAAACCGGGATTGGCAATGACATTTACCCAGGGCGCGGGGGTTTTTTGCTTGCGGTCAATGACAATAACATACTCGCGTCCGTCAGGCGAGAAACCACCTCTGCCGTTAAAAAAGCGCAGGTCTTTCGGCATTGGAATGGCGCTGAAAGCAGGACGATATTTTTCTGTCGGTGTCAAATGCGGAATTACCAATTTTGCAGGCGCTTTGCGTTTGATTTGTTCGGCTAATGTTCCGCCATTATCTGAAATATTAATCCTCGCAACAGTTTGAAACAAGATGCGGTCTTCGTTGGAAATCTGGTCTGCCGCTCTCACAAAAACACCTCCCGGACGGTCTCTCAATTCCACCGGAATTAATGCAAGGATATCATTTTGAAAAATCTGCCGGTAACCGCCATGGTCTTCGTTCCAAATCACGAGGTCAACCACCAGCCCTTTCAAGCGCCAGTATGCATGAGCCTGCACCATTTGCCGCACCAATTTCACATTCGCCTGGTTCTCAATTTTCAACAGCACGATGGGCAAGTCGCCCGAAATGGAATAGCCCCACAAACCTGACTGCTGCCGGTGATTGTTGATAAGAATGGCAGGGTCTGCACGAAATGCCGGGTTGGTAAACAGGATGGAGTTGGCAAGCCGTCCATACAATTGCGCATCGCCTTCCGAAGCGTTGATTTGACGAAGCACCACTTGGCTGTGTGTCCACGCTAATTCAAATACACGGTCTTTATGATGTTTGTCCTGATATTTTTCAATCAGGTATTTACAAGTTTCTTTTGTCTCGGCAATGCCTGTAACCATGTCGAGTGTAACGGTTTCATCCGGCTCCAATTTTATTTTATACCGGATTGCCACAATGGGGTCTAACACCGCGCCCTGTTTTCCCGACAGCGGTCCAGAAGTGTTCATCGCCTGCGGATGCACGATGGAATTTCCACGACCGATAAATTGCATCCTGTCGGTTTCGTATGAAATTTCTTCGGGAATTTTTCCATGCATGGTCATCAAATGGCACATCCACGGAGGATGCTCTTCGGCAGAGCGCGGTCTGCGCGTGCAGATAATGGCACGTTGCTCCGGGATGATTTCCGTTTGCACAAAAAGATTGCTGAAAATCGGCTGCATCAAATCGGAAGCGGCAGGCGCGAGCACTACTTCCCCGTAGCTGGTAAGCTCAATCGTTCTGTTAGCGGAAGACCGATTCGAAACGCGAAGCCTGCGCATTTCTATATCATCTTCCGGTGAAACAACAATTTCAGTATGTGTTTCTATTTCGTTGTTGGTTGTGCGAAAATCCACATGGCCATGCGCGAAGACCGCTTCATATTTTTCTCCTTTTTGAAGTGTGGGCTGATGTGTGTTCGACCAAAAATCTTTGCTGTCCAAATCTCGGATATAACAAAACGTCCCCCAATTATCACGTGCTGCATCCTCGCGCCAGCGCGTAACCGCGAAATCTTTCCAACGGCTGTATCCCGCTCCGGCATTGGTTACCATGACATGATATTTTCCATTGGACAACAACTGCACTTCCGGGATGGGCGTATGGGGCGTATTTAATATGCGTGTTTCGATGGCGCTCGATACATAACTAATATCCGACACATCGGTGGTATGCGCAAAGTAGGTGGTTGTTTTTGGAATGCGTTCCTGCAATAACAAAAGCGCTGCCTTAAACTGCGGTTCCGCTTCAAATAATTTTTGCATGGGTTGGTCAAGCAGCAGATGCGCCAAAGAGAGCAAACTCATTCCCTGATGATGCGCCATGAATGAATAAACAATCGCCTCGCTTTGTCCGCGCGGCAAACGCGAGGGTGTATAATCAACGGCTTCATAAAATCCATGTCTTCCCTGAAATCCTTTTTCATGGAGCAGCTCTAAATTTCTGCAAGCCCTTTCGGGAGTTACCATCAGTGCCAGCGCAGAGGCATACGGAGTGATGACGAAATCATCTTCCAGTCCGCGTTTCAGTCCCAAGCCGGGAATGCCGAATGCGCTGTATTGATAATGCGACTCCGCGCTCAACATATTATACCCGGACTCCGAAATGCCCCAGGGATGCCCTGTTTTTTTTCCATAATTGATTTGACTTTCCACCGCTGCTTTTGCAGTTTGGTCGAGCAGGGTGTTTTCGTAAGAGGGCATCACCAATTGCGGCATCAAGTATTCAAACATGGAACCGCTCCACGAAAGCAGAATGGGCGAACCATCTACATTCGTGAGCAAGCGTCCTAACGCAAACCAACTTTCTTCAGGCAATTTCCCCTGCGCGATGCCTACGAAAACGCCCAACCTGACTTCGGATGCCAGCAGGTCATAATAGCTCAAATCCGCATGACGCTCCTGCACGTTATAACCGATAATAAAAAGATTAGAGCTTTTGTCTAACAGAAAATCCCAATACATTTCTGCCAGGTCGTTGCATTGGTGCGCAAGCATTTCAGAGTTGGTGATTTGTTCTTCCGCCTGTTCAATCGTATGTGTTAATGCCGTTTGAAATAATTCAAGCCATTCGTTTTCACTATTCGCATCGCGCTGAAAATTTAATTCCTCTCGCATTTTCCGCGCGGTCTTTAATAATGTGTTCAGCGTTGGATTTTGATGGAATGAAACCAAATCTTTGAACTGAGCCGGAGCAGTCGCTAACAATTCCCAGGGGGTGAAAATTTGAAGCGCGTCATTCAGTTGCTCTAATTGTGTTTTTAGTTTTTGTTTCCACCAATATGTTTCACTTTCAGTGTCGCTGTTCAGTTTTTCAAAAACAGCCTGAAAGGTTTTTGTCAATTGCGCGACACTTGATTTTATTTCCAGCGGTTTATTCAAATCCTGCTTGCCGGCAGTTTTTAAATCTTCTTTGAATGCAAGCAAGAGTTCTTCGTCTTTCTCTTCCAACGTGTCGAACAGCACACGGAGCGTATCTAACAGTCCGTCAAATATTTTCGACCCGATTATTTTTTGATGCGGAACAGCCAATAAACCTTGCCGCAAAACGAGCATGTGTCCGGCAAGGTTGCCACTGTCCACCGTTGAAATATATTTTGGATACAAAGGCTCTAACGTTTGGGTGTCATACCAATTGTAAAAATGACCTCTGTAACGCTCCATCTTTTTCATGGCGCTGATGGTATTGGCGGTTCGTTCAATCATTTGCCCGGTGGTGATGTAGCCAAAGTCGCGGGCGCTTATGTTGGCTAACAATGCAAGTCCGATGTTGGTGGGAGACGTGCGATGTGCAATTGCTTCCACAGGCAGTTCCTGAAAATTATCGGGCGGCAGCCAGTTGTCTTCCGAGCCAACAAAATGTTCGAAAAAACTCCAGGTCTTTCTCGCCATTTTTCTGAGAAAAATATTTTGCCGGTTTGTAAGTGCCGCTGTTTTCCTTGTTAAAGGCTTGCTTGACCACCAGGTAATGAACGGAGCAACCAACCAAAGCAAAGCGATAGGTCCGGCTGTGATTAATTTAAAAGGAGCAGTGCTTGCCAGATAAATCAATACCGCGAGCGGAAGCGCAATTTCAATCCACATCACCGCATACGATTCTATGAGAGTGTTACTGTTTTTCCTCCATTCGTTTCTCGAAGGATTCCATTCGAGCAGATGTTTCTTAGTGATTAGTTTTCTCCAAATAGTGCGGAGGATGGCTACCGTATTGACATAGGCTTCATAAGGCAGACAAATGAGCGCAAACAGCATTTTGGTGGAATTGTCGGCAAGGCTGTTAATAGAATTTCTCAGGTGGTGAATGATGATAACATCTTTGGGTTTCCGAATAGTGTTCCATGCTGAAGTGAAAATGACGGGAACAACAATAATCCCCGTAACTAAAATGGTCCACAAAAAAGCAGACGGCAATACCAACCATCCTAAAAGCAGCATTGCAGTAAGCGCGAAAGGAACCAGGCTTCGTCTGATATTGTCGAATATTTTCCAGCGCGATAATGCTGAAATCGGGTTTATATGCCAACTGCCGTCCGCTTCGCGAATGAAGGGCAGTAACCAAGAGAATATTTGCCAGTCACCGCGCACCCAACGCGCGCGCCTTTTCATATCGGCATCATAGCGCATGGGATATTTCTCGAAAAACTGCACATCGCTCACCAACCCTGAGCGTATGTAGCAACCTTCAATCAGGTCATGACTCAGGATGCTGTTTTCCGCAAACTTTCCGTCCAGCACTTTTCGAAAAACATCCACCTCATAAATTCCTTTGCCGATAAAAGAGCCTTCCTCAAATAAATCCTGATACACATCGGAAGAGGCGCGGGTGTAAGGGTCAATGCCCGGCTCATTGCCGTGCATGCGCATGTATAACGAACCGGTAGCATCCGGCATACTGTTCGTAACGCGCGGCTGCAAAATACCATAACCTTTAGTGATGCGTTTTTTCTCTTCATCATACCACGCATGATTCAGCGGATGCGCCATCGTTCCGATTAATTTCCAGGCAGCACCCATCGGCAGTTGTGTATCCTCATCGAGTGTGATGACATATTTTATTTGAGGGAAAATAGATTGGTCGCCAATGATATGCGTAAAACAATCTTTTGAACCACCGCGCAACAGGGAATTTAAGTCCGTGAGTTTTCCGCGTTTTCTTTCATAGCCCATCCACGCATTTTCCTTTTCATTGCACAGTCGCGGACGATGAAAAAGGAAAAACAAGTCATTATTTTCCCGATTGTATTTTTTGTTCAGCGCTTCAATTTTCTGTTTTACTGATTCCACAAGTGCATGGTCTTGCGGAAGTGTTTCCTGTTGCGCATCGGTAAAATCGGTCAGTAACCCAAAATGCAAATTATTATTCCGGTTCGCCAAAAAACGAATCTCCAACGACTCTGTCAGTGATTCTATTTCATTCATATTGGAGAGCATGGCGGGGATAACAACCAATGTGCTCGATTCCGCAGGGATATTCTGTGAAAAATCCATGCGTGGCAGTAAATGCGGCTTAACCAATAAAGTGGAAAAAAAATTAACCATCGAAACGGCAAGCTGACTGACAGAGAGCAGGGAAACAAAGGCAATGAGGAAAAGCAGCCAATTGTTGGTGATATCGGTATGTGCCAAAGCTAAAATACAGGCGCTGATGGCAAATGTAACTATCAAAATAAAAGTCAGATATAACCGGAACCTGTGTTTTGACAAAAGGTGACGGAATTTTTGGAATAGCGACACTGGTGTTTTCGCTGCATTTTTAGTTTGACTTATTCCCGGTCCAATGAGGAAGTATCCAACGTGTGAAGTGCGTTCATCTTTATTCTTGTCGAGAGCACTTTCATGTGCAAGTTGAATGGCGATTCGGGCAACTTCATGCTCTGCAATTTTGCTTTTTTTAGCAATATGCTCCACCACATGCCGGTATCGGTCGCGTGTAGCGAAATCCATAGAGCCATAGATACCGTTGATGTCTTCGCGGAGTGTCTGTTCCACTATGCTGTGCGCCTCTACAAAATCGCGCCAGTTCATGGCATTTAACAAACGCAGACTGCCAATGCTGTTGCTCATCGAAACCTGATTGGCAGCTTGCTTCTGAACTTCAGCATTCACCATTTCTTCGCAGGTCAATCCTTTTTCAGCCAATTGCTGCTCAATCCAGTTCAGCGACAATGCCAGTTCAGGACCTTTCCCCCGCAGTTGACGGACCAACTCAGCCACAAAGGCATCCACCATCGGAGGTTTGGAGCGCGCCATGTCCGCGATAACAAGTATCAGGTTTTTAGAGTCTTTTTCAGAGGTTTCAATCATTTCCCGCGCCCAGTAATTCGCAAGATTGCCGTTCACCCTGTCAATCGCCACACGGGCTGCTACACGTCTGAGATTTTCAATTAACGCCAATCGCAGCATGATGGGAATTGCCCATAGTTCCCCTAATTTCAGATGGGTAACTGTTTGGTATGCGCTCACAAAACTACTCAGGCTTTCCATATCTATTCTGCCATCACTGTGAGCAATTACTTGTTGAATAATGTCATAGATGCGCGTTTCGCTCCCGGAAGAAACCCCTGAGAGTTGAGGCAGGTCTTCGCTGTAATCTTTCGGGAAATTGAGTTTAGCGCTTTGGATGTGCTCTTCAATCAGATAAAAATTATCAATCAGCCATTCGCCTGCCGGAGATATTTGATATTTCTTTTTTATGGAATCGGTGAGCAGTTCTCTGACTTCCTGCAATATATTTTCGTTTTCGGCAAGCCGCTTGAGTAAATGGTCTTCTGCGGGTTTGGTGCTCAGTTGATGCGATTTTGCCAGCGCTTTTCCAAACCGCTCCATCTGCTCGGAGCTGTATAACTCCTCGCTCAACAGTTCCTCGCTCAGGTAACTTTGATTTAATTTTTTTGTTTTAAAAAAATCTCTCATATCAGATATCAGTTCATGTGCTGCGGGTATCAATTTCATGTGGGTATTTCTGTTTTTTCAAAAGGCAGCATCGCTTGTCGGTGTTACCGAATGTATGATTTTTTCAGTAGAATAGCACAGATGTTTGTTTCAGCGGAAAGAAAAGCAGATGAAAAACCCAACCTGTTGCGTGATATTTAAGCATGTTGCTTTCAAAGGTTGAAGCAAATGAATTTAATAAAACTATAGTGCGCTCTGGTTCGGGATTTCGAAATGCTGGGCATCGGTGCGCCTGTCTGAACTGTGATAAAATGATTGCGTGATGCTTGCTCTGCCTTTATAACAACTCACTACGCTCTGTCTTTCTGAACGTAGTTTACGGAGTGAAGAATCTAAGTGTTGATTTTTGTGCGCCCTTCATTTATGACTTAGTTTCTTCGTTGCACTCAGAATAACAGGGCAATGATTGGCGTTTAGTGGGTAGTTGTCTAAGCTATGATTACCTTGCTATTCTCCATTTGCAATCCCGAATCCTTAAATGCTTTCGTTAAGTTTATTATGCCGGAGGCAACAACAACACACGCTCGAAAGATGCGAGCGAGGGCAAGAGAAAACCCTTCCATCAAAGCGAAATCAAATTGCCGTCTGCTTTGGCTGACGGGATATGAAGGCAACGCCTATTGCCAACTGAAATTCATTGCTTCACTCTGAGAGCGGGGACATTATTTATTGGTTATTCAGAGCATGTAATTTGCAATATCCTAAACGGAATTGATTTTGATTATTTATTTTTTATAAAACTGGATTAACATGAAAGTAGTAATTAAAAAGAACGACACGCTCAAAGAGATGAACCGGAAAATTGATAAGGCGAGCCGTGCTGCACGCAAAACAAAACCTAAAAAAACTTTTGACCCTTATCAATTTCTTGGTAAAGGCATTTTTAAGGGTGTTGATGGATTGGAATTTCAGAAAAAAGTGAGAGATGAGTGGGACAGATAGAAAACTTTTGGTGGATACCAATATCCTGATATATCTGGATGGCGGTTCGGAAAATGCTGCAAAAGCGCTTGTTGACCGGAACTTATTTCTTTCCTTTATTTCTGAAATTCAATTGCTGGGAACTCCGGCTTTGTCTAAGAATAAAATAAGAGATTTGGAAAAAATGATGGATAGTTTTGAAGTCATAGAGTTTTCAAATAATCTAAAAAGAAAGACCATTGAGCTTAAGCAAAAACTAAAAATCAAAGTGCCCGATGCTATCATTGCCGCCACTGCGATTGAATACAATTTGCCTTTACTAACCTCTGACAAGTCTTTTCTCGGTATCCCTGAATTGTATTGTGTCTTATTTGAAGTGTAAACAACTGAGATTTTGTCTTGTGTTTTCATAGCTTGAAATTGCAGGTGCAATTTGAAATTAATTCATGCAATCACCCTCGTGCCGAAACCATCTTTATTTTTAACTAATCGTTTTATATCTCCGGCATGACCAATCACCACGTGCTGCACACCTTCGTTGGCTGCATAAAAGGCGTTCTCCATTTTCGGCAACATGCCATTTGAAATAATGCCTTTTTCTTTCAGTATTTCATAATCGTTGTAAGTAATTTTTTCAATGAATGAATGCTCATCTTCAACATCGAGCAACACACCTTTCTTTTCAAAACATAATGCAAGCGTAACATTATATGAATGGCTCATTGCCACTGCCACATAAGTAGCAATAGTATCTGCATTCACATTCAGCAACTGACCTTCAGCATTACAAGTGATGGGCGCAATGATGGGTGTGATGTTTTGCTGAAATAAATTTTGCAAAAAATCAGTGTTGATTTTTTCCGGAAGTATATCACCCACCCAACCGTAATCAATCTCTTTTACAGGTCTTTTAACAGCAGGAATTAATGTGGCATCCGCGCCACTCAGTCCGATGGCAAGGCAGTTTTTTGATTGTAATGTGGCAACAATCTTTTTGTTTACCCATCCGGCATAAGTCATAGTTACCACTTGCAGTGTGTCATCATCGGTGATGCGTCTGCCGGCTGTCATTTTGGTTTCGATGCCTAATTTTTCACACAGTTGCGTTGCCAATTTTCCTCCGCCATGCACCAACATTTTGTTGCCTTCTATTTTTGAAAACGCATCTAAAAAATTATTCAAAGCCTGTTCATCATCAATGATGTTGCCTCCGATTTTCAATACTAATAATGCAGGCTTTGTCATATTAAAGTGTTTCAAGGATTTTTTTCAAAACCGTTTGTGCCGCCACCACCCGATTGCCTGCCTGCTGTTGCACTAATGATATTGGACTGTCCAACAATTCATCTGTCAGTTCCACATTTCTTCTCACCGGAAGACAGTGCATAATTTTCGCGTTCTTGGTCAGTTTCATTTTTTCGGCATTCAGTAACCAATCATCTTTTACCACAGGCATAGCGCCATAATCTTCATAAGACGACCAGTTTTTTACATACACAAAATCGGCATCTTTCAGCGCTGCATCCTGACTATTTGTTGTCGTTGCTCCGGCAGTGAAAGCGGTATTCAATTCGTAGCCTTCCGGTTGCGCAACAATTAATTCAGCGCCATAAGCCAATGCCCATTCTGCCAACGAATTCGGCACAGCCTGCGGTAAAGGTTTGATGTGAGGCGCCCACATCAACACCACTTTCGGTTTTTTTTCTGCGGAAAAATTTTCGGCAATCGTGAGCATATCCGCAAAGCTTTGCAGCGGATGGCGCGTAGCGCTTTCCAGACTGATGAGCGGTATGCTGAGGTGTTTCAAAAAACTATTCAGCACTTCTTCGTTGTAATCTTTAGTCCTGTCAACCAAGCCCGGAAAACTGCGCAAACCCACCACATCGCAATACTGTGAAATGACACCTGCCGCTTCTTTAATGTGCTCGCTTTTGTTGCCACTCATAATAACGCCATCCTCAAATTCCAACTGCCAGCTTTCCTGATTAAGGTTGAGCATCATGGTATTCATGCCGAGATGGTATGCGGCTTTTTGTGTGCTCATGCGTGTGCGCAAACTGGGGTTGAGAAACAGCAAGCCAATCGTTTTTCCTTTGCCCAATTCATTATATGCCAAAGGATTTTTTTTCAAATCCAATGCCTCTTGTATCAGCATTTGAATATTGCCGGCATCATGAACAGAGGTAAATTTTTTCATTTTTAAATCTGATATTTTTTCCGTCAGCTAATGTAGACGGTAATTAAAAACAACTTCAATTATTTGTCATCATTTCTTTCATCGCATCGGCAAATGCTTTTAAAAACACATCTGCTTCTTCTTTCTTCAATGTCAACGGGGGCAAAATGCGCAAAGTTTTTTTTTCGGAAGCAGAGCCGGTGAAAATGCGATGTTCTTTCAGTAAATGATTTCTCAATGGTGCGCTTGGTTCGTGCAATTCAATGCCGAGCATCAAACCCATGCCGCGCACTTCTTTGATGCCGTCCATGGCAGATAATTCTTTGAACAAATAATTTCCGACAGCCTTTGCATTCGCTATCAAATTTTCTTTTTCCAACACATCCAACACTGCAATGCCTGCGGCACAAGCGAGATAGTTGCCGCCAAAAGTGGTTCCCAACAAACCGTGTTTCGCTTTGAACATGGGCGACAACAAAATGCCGCCTATCGGAAAACCGTTGCCCATACCTTTTGCCATAGTGATGATGTCGGGCTGCACTCCGCTGTTCTGATGCGCGAAGAAATATCCGCTTCTACCATAACCCGATTGTATTTCATCTAAAATGAAAACCGCTCCGGTTTTGTCGCAAAGCGCTCTGAGCTTTTTCAGAAATATTTCAGAAGGAATATGCACACCACCAACGCCTTGTATGCCTTCTACAATTACCGCGCACACTGTATCATTCATGGCATTTTCCAAAGCGGCTTCATCATTGAGCGGAAGAAAAATTACTTCATGCGTTTCGTTGACGGGCGCCCAAATGCTTTTGTTATCGGTGCAAGCCACAGCCAATGAAGTGCGACCGTGAAATGCTTTTTCAAATGCAATAATTTTTTTTCTGCCATTGTGAAACGAAGCCATTTTCAATGCGTTCTCGTTGGCTTCCGCACCTGAGTTGCAGAGAAACAATTCGTAATGAGCGTAACCGGAAAGTCTACCGATTTTTTCAGCCAATATTTCCTGCAAAGGAATTTTCACCGAGTTGGAATAGAACCCGATGCGGTGTAATTGTTCGTTCAGCATTTTGACATAGTGCGGATGCGAATGACCAATCGAAATCACGGCATGTCCGCCATACAAATCCATATAGCGGTTGCCTTCGGCATCAAACACATAAATGCCTTCTGCCCTTACAGGCTCAATATCGAACAGCGGATATACATCGAATAATTTCATCTTAAAAAGCAGAGGGTTTTAAATGCAGTCCGGCAGTTTGAGCGAAGCCGAACATGAGGTTCATGTTTTGCACAGCTTGTCCCGAAGCGCCTTTCAGCAAATTATCAATAGCGGATATGATTAAAAGTTGGTCGCCTTGTTTTTCAATATGAATAAAACAGCGATTGGTGTTGACCACTTGTTTCAAATCAATATTTGCTTCGCTCATTCTGATGAACGGATGCGATTGATAAAAATCTTTGAACAGTTGTTTTATTTCCGTTTCACTTTTTTCGCATTTGGTATAAACGCTTGCTAAAATTCCTCTCGTAAAATTTCCGCGCTGCGGCATGAAATGCAGCGGAACAGAAAAATTATTTTGCAGTTGTTGCAATGATTGTTGTATCTCGTTTAAATGCTGATGCGTGAATGCTTTATAGACCGAAATATTATTGTTGCGCCAAGTGAAATGCGTGGTATCGCCCAACGCCTGCCCTGCACCCGTTGAGCCGGTAGTGGCGTTGACATGTATTTCGTTTTGCAACAAATCTTCATGAGCCAAAGGCAACAAAGCCAATTGAATGCAGGTAGCAAAACAGCCGGGATTGGCAATGCTTTTCGCAACCATAATTTTTTCTTTGTTCAGTTCGGGCAAACCATAAACAAATATTCTTCCCGAAACAGTATTCTTTTCTTTCAATCTGAAATCGTGGCTCAAATCAATGACGGCTATTTCATTCGGAATTTCATTTTCATTCAAAAACTTTTGCGCAGCACCATGTCCGCCACACAGAAACAACACATCTATTTCAGTGTGATGTTTTTCAGCAAAAATCAAATCGGTTTCGCCTAACAAATCGGTATGCGCCACATGCACAGGATTGCCTGCTTTACTGCTGCTTTGCACAAAGGAAATTTCTACATTGGGATGCAGCAACAACAAGCGAAGCAATTCGCCTCCCGTATAACCCGCACCGCCAATAATACCTGCTTTAATTTTCTTCATTCCTGTAATCTTTTAATCCGTTCACCTGATAGAAGATGCTTGTTTGATTGCCAAAAATTTTAGTGAAGCCTTTCACATCTTCGCCTGTCCAGGCGTTATTCATTTCGCCATAGCTGCCAAATTTTGCCGACATCAAATCATGTTCTGAATGAATACCCGTCAGTTCAAAACGATAGGGTAATAATTTTACAAAAACTTTTCCGCTCACCATTTGCTGTGTGGAAGTTAAAAAACTTTCCATGTCGCGCATCACCGGGTCTAAATATTGTCCTTCGTGCAGCCAGTTGCCATACCATGCGGCTAACTGGTCTTTCCAATACAACTGCCATTTGGTGAGCGTATGTTTTTCCAACAAGTGATGCGCTTTGATGATGATGAGGGGCGCTGCCGCTTCAAAGCCCACGCGCCCTTTGATGCCAATGATGGTATCGCCCACGTGAATATCTCTGCCGATGGCATAGGGCGCGGCAATCTCTTGCAAGGCATTGATGGCATCCACCGGATTTTGAAAAATATTTTCATTTAAACCTTTCAGTTCGCCCAGCTCAAAATGCAAATTAACGGTTGAAGGTTCTTGTTGTGTAAGTTGTGTGGGGTAAGCGCTTTCGGGCAAAGGTTCTTTTGATTTTAGCGTTTCACGCCCGCCTACCGAAGTGCCCCAAATGCCTTTGTTAATGCTGTAAGCCGCTTTTTCAAAATTCATCACTACGCCATGCTGTTTCAGAAAATCAATTTCCTGCTCGCGCGAAAGTTGGAGGTCGCGAATGGGAGTGATGATTTGCAGTTCGGATGCCATGATTTGAAACACCATGTCGAAGCGCACCTGGTCGTTGCCCGCGCCCGTGCTGCCATGCGCCACCGATTGCGCACCCATGCTTTTTGCATAACGTGCGGTTGCCATTGCCTGCACGATTCGCTCCGCGCTTACTGACAAAGGATAAGTCCCATTTTTCAGAATGTTTCCGAAGATTAAATATTTAATGACATCGCGGTAGTAGTTGTTTCTTTCGTCTATACATTTGAAAGAAGCTACGCCCAGGTTTTTCGCATGTGCTTCGATGGCTGCAATTTCATTATCGGAAAAACCACCCGTGTTAATCGTGAGCGCATGAACTTCATAGCCCAATTCTTTTGAAAGATAAATAGCACAATAGGTGGTATCTAATCCGCCACTGAAGGCAAGCACGACTTTCTTTTTTAGTGAGGTCATTTTAAAGAGAGTTGAAATTTGGAGAAAAATAATTGAACGGCTTTCTTCATGTTTTCAATAATGCCCGTGTCCATTTTTTGAATGGGTGTTATTTTGTTTTCGTTGTTTTCGGAAGGCACAACATTTTTTTGCTCGTGCAGAACAGGGTCGTAAACCAAAGCCGTGCAGAGGCAATTCTTGCGTTCTTTGCTCATGAGTATTTGGTGGTTCACACAACTTTGACAGCCTTTCCAAAAATTTTCATCTTCAGTAATCTGCGAATAGGTAACCGGCCGGTAGCCCATGTCGGAATTGATTTTCATTACGGCTGGTCCGGTGGTGAGACTGAATACTTTTGCCTGAGGATACTTTTCTCTTGACAGGCGAAAAATATGTTTTTTGATTTCTTTCGACAATCCGTTTTTTCTGAATTCGGAAGCAACGATTAAGCCCGAATTTGCTACGAACTTGCCTTCATCCCAGGCTTCGATATAGCTAAATCCCGCCCACACGCCATCTGTAGTAAGCGCAATCACGGCTTTGCCTTCTTCCATTTTTTGGCAAATGTATTCGGGTGTGCGTTTGGCTATGCCGGTGCCTCGCTCTTGTGCGGATATTTCAATTTGCTTGCAGATAGTTTCGGAATGGCGCTGATGCTCTTTGCCGGCTATTGTAATAATAAAAGTATGGTTCATTTCAGAGGTAATAAAAGTTGAAAAATGTGTTAATCGCGACACGAAATTTTTCGTGAAAGTATGATAGCGCTTGCTTGGCAAGACTACATTAGAGGTCTGGGGTAGTTGGAGTGAGGCACGATCAACGCCTCGGGAAAAACGGAGTAGAAAGAATAGTGCCGATAGCATGTGAATCCATCACAAAAACGGTTCCTCTGAGGAAAGAAACATATCTTCCTCTTGCGGCTGGTAAAGCCGGCAGAACCAATGCATTTTTGATAGACGCGTAATTCACTTTATTCGTTCTGAAAAGTTTAATTCAATACAAAGGTCAACAAAAATATTTTTTTATGGGGCGATTTTGGGATTTTTTTTGGGAATTCCATTCCTTTTAAAAATTTGATAAACCTTCAAGAGTGTGAGGCAATGAAGATTAAAAAATCAGTACTGCTGATTTAATACCTAAAAATGCTTAATTAAAACAATTTTTTTAGTTAATATTGAACTTTGAAAATGCCTTGAAAATCAAAGGTGTTTAGGTTTTTTTAACAAAATTAATTTTTCTATAATCAAGCTTATAAAAATGAAGTATCAAAAAATCATTCCTTTATGGCTTTGCGTTGGGTTGTTTTTAATGTTTTTTTCCTCCGAAATTTATGCCCAGACAACCGGATTGACACAAGCCAAAGGGACCCGAGTGTTCATGCAAATTCCCGATGGATTTGAAGAATTGGATAGTGCTGGAGTATTCTGGCATGCAGGCTCTGCCGCTTCTATTCAAATTAAAGAAGTGCCCGATATTGCCAGTCCATACACTATGGCGGCATTTACTAAGGAAGCTATTGAGGACAATCCCGGAGTAACTTTTCTTTCTTCGGAAGATGTAACCATGCAAAGCGGTGCCGAAGCCAAATTGGTAATTGTGGCTTTTGAAGTTGAGGGCATGAGTTTCGAGCGTATGATGCTAGTTACTGGCGATTATAATTTTTCGGTGATACTCAGTGCCAACTATCCAGTGGTGGTGAAAGGCTTGTTGCAGGAGAAACTCAGAAGGTCGCTGTTGTCGGCAAAATTTTAAAAACTCATCAAAAATTCACTCCACCAACTGAAACCTGATTACTAACCGCTCATGAAAAAATTTATAGTATCGCTAGTTTTGATGCTGACGCTTTTCTTTCCGAAGGCAGAAGCACAGACTTTTACCGTGCGCGATACACTCACCTTCAATGCGGTTTTTCAAAGCATGTGGGGACCATTCCCAAGTTTCAACCTCAATACACGCTTCGATTTTTTTCGTTTGAATTTGCCTTACAGTCAGACCACAGTCGGCAGTATTACCAATTTTGGTGGCTTCAGTATAGGTCCTATTAATATTCCAAGTTTCCCTTTTGGCGCGCAGTTTACCATAGGGGCAGGGGCAAATATCGGTTTGTATTTCGAAAGCTCGGGCTGGTCGCTGGGCGATATAGATGTTTTTTATCGGGCTCAGGCAAATCTTTATGTCCCGTCTCCGCAAACTTTTGATAAAGGCGAAACCATCACCATCGAATCCGATTGGAATGTCATACAGCCACCGCCTCCGTTTTTGCACACACAGTTTCCTCAAACCGGAACCTTGGGCGTATATCTCGATTTCGGATTACAGATGTTGCTTTCGGTTCGGATTTGTGCAGGAGTTTGTTTCAACGTAACTCCGGTGAATTTCACTTTCAATACCACCATCACCATTTTTGAAATAGCCATTACGCACGTTACGTATCCGTGTGTGCTGTTTACACCTTGTAATGTAACATCGCCACCGTATTGTATCCCGGGAATATGCACCACGCCATTGCTCAACCTTCCGGTAACGATATCGCAACCCTCCTTGGGCATTACGCTCACGCTCGATATTCCGAATGTGCAAACGACCGATCGGCTAAACCCTAACACCTTATGTCTCGAAGCCGATGGGGAGTATCAGTATATTAAATTAGATATTGACCTAATGACGTGGTTAGCCACCTTTGCCGGATTTATTCCGCCACCAGCCGGACCAATTATTTCAAATATTTTGGGAAACCTTTCCAATACTTTCAATTTGCCTTTTGGAGGTACAATTAACTATACTATTTTTTCTGCCGAATTTTCTATTGACAACAACATGAAGCAATACTTTTCGTATTGCCCGGAATTTGAGTGTGTGCTTACATTTCAGCGTCCGGTTCAATGGGCGGAAGTAACTCCCGGGGGCTCGGTTTTGCAAGTGGGCATGTCCCCTAATCCGCGGTTTCAATTGGGCAACAACGTTCAAATTGCTTATCCGTGTTTTTATGATTGGTTAGATGCTACTACTTCGTATGTGGACGATAACAGTTTCCGCAACCGCACTTACGATAGTGTGTCAGTGTATTTCACTTTTAGGGCTTTGGAATTCGGAATCAATATTCCCGCGATACAGATTATTCCAAGAATTTGTATTCCTCCTAATCGCATTTGTGTGAATATTCCATATCCGTGCCCCACCTGGAGCAATCCCGGTCGATGGTGCACGCGCAGGGTTTGTGTAGATCCGTTTTGTGTAGGTCCGTTGGTAACGCCTTCGTTTAATTTCAATTTTGGTCCCTTGTGGCAATGGCAACCCCAGGTAGGTTCGTTCAATATTCCTTATTTCGACCGAACTTGGCGGATTAATGGCGATTTCACCTATACTACAAAAACATTCAGGCTCGAACCACGCGATTATTTTGTTACCGTGGTAGGAACAGACATTAATTGTCATGGAGAAATTACCGGCTCAGCAACTGCCACTATTACCAATGGTCGTCCGCCTTACCGTTTCGATTGGTCGAATGGTGTTTCGGTTACACAAAATTCTAATGTCCACACGGTTACGGGTTTGCCTGCGGGAATCAATTTTGTTCAAACCTACACTACCGACCACTGTCAGGGTTTTGATGATGTGTATATCAATCAACCTTTGAGGCCTTTACAAATTCGCGTAATTACGCATACCGATGTTACCTGCAACGGAGCCGATGACGGAACAGCTTCGCTCACAGTTGAAGGCGGCACTCCTCCCTATAACTTTAATTGGTCGCCCAATGTAGGTAACAGCGAAAATGTTACCGGATTGGCAGCAGGAACCTATTATGTAACTGTAATTGATTCGCGCGGTTGCGAAACCAACGATTCAGTTTTCATCATTCAACCTTATCCTTTAATTGGAACGGCAAGAATCACCGATGTACGTTGCAACAGTCAAACCAATGGCGTTATTCGTTTGGATGTGCAGGGCGGAAGCGAACCATATAGTTATGTGTGGAATACAGGCGACACAACCAAGCATTTGAATAATATTCCTGCAGGAAATTATTCGGTTACAATTACCGATTTTAACGGATGCGTGGAAATAGTGCAGGCGGTGGTGCAGCAGCCTACACAAGCAATCATTATCAGTGCGCCTGTGGTTACGAATGTCAGTTGTCATGGTGGAAACGATGGAGCTATTGATGTTGCCGTCAGTGGTGGCGCTTCGCCTTACACTTATCAATGGAATTATGTCAGCGGAGGCTTGGTATCGGGCAACTTCACCAACAATGTAGTGAATATTCCTGCCGGAAATTACACCCTGATAGTTTCCGATGCGAACGGCTGCCCCGATTCCACTTTTGCGACAGTAACTGAGCCGACACCCATCATTATTTCTTCGGTAGCTACCGATGTGAATTGTTTTGGAGAAAACACCGGAGCCATTCAAGTGAATGTAATCGGTGGCGTTCCCGGATATTCTTACAACTGGAGCAATGGCGCTAATACTGCCAGCCTGAATAATATTCCGGCAGATATTTACACTTTGGTGGTAACCGATGCGAACAATTGCGTGAAACAACATATCCGTGCGGTGCAACAACCGGCTTCACCTTTAGCAGGTATTCTGCTGAAAAAAGATGTTTCGTGCAATGGTGGCTATGATGGTCAACTCACCGTTTCGCTTTCGGGAGGCACTGCTCCTTACACTTACCAATGGAGTCATGGACCAACAACCCGTGATGCCAATAGTATTATTACCGGCAACTACACTTTGGTAATTACCGATGCGAATGCTTGTGTGATGAATCTTTCAGAAATCATTGCCGAGCCTTCGCCTTTGGTGATTACTTCGGTGGTGGACCCCGTGAAATGTTTTGGCGGCAGCGATGGCTCTATTGATGCTGCCATTTCGGGAGGCACCGCTCCTTACAGTCTTATCTGGACTAATTCTGTTTATGCAGTTTTGAACCATACCAATTCCTTCTTCGGAAATCTGAAGACCGATAATTACCGATTACAAGCTACCGATGCCAACGGGTGTATTACTTTGGAAAATATTTTAGTGCCTCAGCCTACCGCGCCTTTGGGCGTTTCTGTTGCCGGAAAAACCGATGTGAGTTGTTTTGCAGGAAATAATGGCAGCATACAATTGAATGTAACAGGCGGCACTCCTAACTACAACTTCCTATGGAGTGATGGTGCGAATACGCAAAATGTTCAGAACCTTGCTGCAGGAACCTATTTCGTTACAACCACCGATGTCAATAACTGCGAGCGTGTGGATGCCGTGAACATACTTCAACCTGCATTTACACTAAGCATGACTGACAGCATTAAAGATGTGAATTGCTTTGGCGGTAATGATGGATTTATTTCCATAAAAGTAAGCGGAGGCACTTCTCCATATTCTTACAGCTGGTCGAATGGTCGCAATACCGATACCGTCAGAACGCTGATAGCCGGAAACTATACAATTACTGTTACCGATGCTAAAAACTGCGAGTTGGTAGAAACCAAAACTGTGAACCAGCCTGCCGCTTCCATTTCCATCGCATCCACAACCGTAAGCGAAGTAAGTTGCTTTGGCGGCACTGACGGAAGTATTACACTTGAAATAACAGGTGGCACACCTGCGTATTCTTATCGCTGGGCAAATGCTTCCTTCTTTGTAATGTCAGATTTCGACAGTATTGTCAACAACCTTTCTACCGGCAATTATCATGTAACCGTAACCGATGACAATGGATGTTTCGATATGACCACCATAAATGTGCCACAGCCTCCAAACAGTTTAGTTGCTGAAATTGCCGCACATTCGGGCGTGAGTTGCTTTGGTGATGCTGACGGAAGTATTACCGTTCAGGCAACCGGTGGCACTGCTCCGTATGATTACGAATGGAATACAGGGGTAACCGGAAGTTTGCTGGAAGATGTTGAAAAAGGATTTTATAACGTAAGTGTTACGGACAACAACAACTGTGTTTGGTCAGGAGCGTTTGAAGTGGATGGCGCTACTGCACCCTTAGATGCAGAAGCCATTGGTACGCCCATCAAATGCTTTGGTGAAACCAACGGCTCTGTAACACTCGAAATTTCCGGAGGCACACAACCTTATCGCTATGTATGGACCGATGGCGACACTTCACTCGCTCGATACAATCTGGCTCATGGAGCATATACCATCACGGTGTTTGATAACAACAATTGTTTTGTGAAAGTAGGCACTTGGGTGAACGGACCTACACAACCTTTAGAAATTACATTCGAAACCGACAGCGCCCGTTGCTATGCCGGAACTGATGGAAAAATTTCGGTGGAAATTACCGGGGGCGTGCAGCCATACAAATATTACTGGGCAGATACTTTACGCTTGTTCAACAACAATCGTGAAACACTTGCCGATATTCCTGCGGGTGAATATTTATTCCGGGTTATTGACTATAATGGGTGCGATTCAAGCATTGTTATTCCGGTGTATGAACCTACCGCCATGCGTGCGGCATTTGTCAAATCAAATGTATTATGTAATGGAGATACTACAGGGGCTATTAAGGTGGTAGCTTCCGGAGGCATTCCTCCTTATGCACATTGGTGGAACGATACATTGAATCTCGAAACCATCACCGACATTGTGGCGGGCAACTACACCGTTACCATAGTTGACCAACACGATTGTAGGTTCGAAGCAACTACCGAAATCACCGAGCCTGAACCCATCAAACTCAGCCTGAGAGCTTCGGGCAATAGTTGCTACGAAATTACCGATGCTAAAATCAGCACAAATATTTTTGGCGGAAGCGGCAATTATAAGTTCCTGTGGAGCAACGGAGCCACCACGCGCAACCTCAACAACCTGACTCCCGGCACTTATTCGCTCACGGTTACCGACCAAAACAATTGCACCGACACGGCATCGGTGGTGGTGGAAGCATCCATCACTGACTGTTTGTTCATACCCAACTCTTTCACGCCTAATGGCGATGGAGTGAATGATACCTGGATGATTAGAAATATCGAAATGTATCCGAATTGTCAGGTGCTTATTTTTAATAAGTGGGGTAATAAAGTATTTGAATCGAGAGGATATGTGCGCCCGTGGGATGGCACCTTTGAAGGAAAAGCATTGCCTTCGGATACCTACTATTATGTGTTGGATTTAGGAAACGATAAGCCGCCACATAATGGACCGGTAACGATTGTTCGGTAAAGATGTCCCCCGCTGGCGGGGGTGGGTGGCGGAAATTTATGTCAGATGTGATTGTCAAAGTTTCCATCAAGTGAGAGGATTCTTTCGGTATGAATTTTTTTGCTGAAAACTGATGGGCAATTTCAATGATGAATATTGATAATTAAGTAGAACAATAACGATAAGAAGTAAAGCGATTTTTAGAGAAAATGAAATTGAACAGTTGCTATAAATTTATTGCAGGATTATTGATGCTGTTGAGCTTGGCAGCACAAGCCCAAAACCCCTATTGCCCCACGGTTACTGCTACCGGATCCCCAAGGGTGAGTTGCTTTGGCGCTGCCGATGGCACCGCCAGCGTAACTGTAACCGGAGGTTCAGGGAATTTTCGCTACAACTGGAATACAGGAGCAACCACCACTACCATCAATTTTCTTCCCGCAGGAATTTACTACATCAATGTAACCGATATGGGCACGGGTTGTAACGTGTTCGATTTGGTGGTGATTGGCGAACCCGACCCGCTCGAAGCCAATTTCAATATCACTCATGTAAATTGTAACGGACAGGCTACAGGGCAAATACTCACCACTGTCTCGGGCGGCACACCTCCTTTCACCTATACATGGAGTAGTGGACCCACTACCGCAAATCTTACTAATATTCAGGCAGGAAATTATACCCTCACCGTGCGCGATAGCCGCAACTGCACCGTAGTGCGCAACGCCACCGTGTTGCAACCCGCTTCGCCCGTTCAGGCTACCATTGCCGCTACAGATGTTTCGTGTGCAGGCAATATTGATGGTAGCGTTGACCTTACCGTTTGGGGCGGCACCCCTCCTTATGTGTATGATTGGAACAACGGGCAGTTCGCTACTCAGGATTTGGAAAATGTCCCTGCCGGAGTTTACACGGTTGTGGTTACCGATGAAAAGGGCTGCACCGGTACGCTTACCGCAACCGTTCAGCAACCTTCGCCCATCAACGTTACAGATTCTAAAACCGATGTGAATTGTTTTGGCGGCAGCGATGGAACCATTTCGATTACTGCCAACGGGGGCTTGCCGCCTTACACTTACAAGTGGGCAAATTCGCAGTTTACTTTGAGTTATACCACTGCCAACACCAGCGGATTGAGTGCTGAAACCTATCGTGTTACGGTTACTGATGCACGCAGTTGCACCGCTACCCGCACGGTGGTTGTCAATCAGCCTTTACAGCCGCTGACGGTGGATGTGCAAAAATCCGATGTGCTGTGTTTTGGCGGCAGCGATGGAACCATCACGCTTGTTCCTTCGGGAGGCACCGCTCCTTATACTTTTCTTTGGAGCAACGGCTCCGTCAGCGACACCCGAACTGGTCTTGCCATAGGAAATTATGTGTTCACTGTTACCGATAATAACGGTTGCACCGAGAGCGATACCATTGTGATTGCGCAACCGGCTGCGCCACTTTCCAATTCATTTACAGTTAAAAATGTATCTTGTTTTTTAGGAACTGATGGCATGGTAACATCGCAACCTGCCGGTGGCACGCCTCCTTATTTTTTCGACTGGAACAGTGGCACCTTTTCAACGCAAACCATCAGCAATGTAACTGCCGGAATATATAATCTGCTGCTCACCGATTTCAACGGCTGCGTTTTTAATGATGCGGCAACGGTTGCACAGCCCACGCAATTAGTATTTACCAATAATGTTACCCATGTTGACTGCTACGGAAATGCCACCGGAAATGTTGACCTCACAGTTTCAGGCGGCACACCACCTTACACTTATAATTGGGACAACTCTACCTATATTCTGAATTACACTTTGCAGGACATCGTGAATGTTCCTGCCGATTTGTATTACTATACCGTAACCGATGCCAAAAATTGTGTGGTGTTCGATTCGGTGGAAGTGGAACAGCCCGATTCATTGCATATTGTTATGACTGTGCAAGATGTATCGTGTTACGGAGAAAGTGATGGAAGTATTGAAATAGTTGTTACGGGCGGAGTATTGCTTTATGCTTATCAATGGTCCAACGCACAGGGAATCATTCCTTTCACTTCTCAAAATATCTACAACCAACCCGCACAGACTTATACTGTTTTAGTTACTGATGCGAACTTGTGCGAAAAGGAAAATACCGCCATCATCAATCAGCCCGATGCGCCTCTTATGGTAGTGATTTCGGGAACCGATGTGAAGTGTCATGGAGGCAATGATGGAACTTCTTCTTTATTAGTAACAGGAGGCACTGCGCCTTATTTTTATTCATGGTCGAATGGTGGCAATACACAAAACCAAACCCAGTTAACAGCAGGACTTTACGATGTAACAGTAGCCGATATGTTGGGTTGCGACACCGTGGTTTCGATTACCATTTTTCAGCCTGCGGCTCCTTTACAATCTGTATTTGATATTACGCATGTGCGTTGCTTTAGCGAATCGAATGGCGCTGCCGATTTAACGGTTACAGGTGGCACTCCGCCTTATCGCTATGCCTGGGTGAATTCTGATTTTGTATTGAGTTGGACTGCACAGGATTTGCTGAATTTTCCGGCAGATACCTACACCGTTACCATTATCGACACCAACAATTGTTTGCTGGTGGATACTGCTATTATCTCCGAGCCGCCTTTGTTAGAAATTGTATTGCAGGGAACCGATGTAAAATGTTTCGGAGAAAATACCGGAGCCATTGACCTCACCATTACAGGCGGCACTTTGCCTTATTCGGTGAACTGGTCGAATGGTTCCACTTCGGAAGATTTGGCGAACTTGTTTGCCGATGACTATTCGGTTATGGTGAACGATGCCAACAACTGCATTGCCATTGACAGTATTCTGATTGCCCAACCCGACCGTCCTTTAACTGCTGTTTCTGAAACGGTAAACGCCCGATGTTTCGGAGGCAGAGAAGGACGATTACTGATTGTGGTAGATGGTGGCACACCGCCATATAATTATGTGTGGAGCACAGGAGATTCTGTTCGTTTGGTTACCGATTTATTTGCAGGTTTTTATGGTGTTACGGTTACCGATTCGAATGCTTGTGTGCTGCTGGATTCTTTTGAAGTTACACAGCCGGGCAGAATAGAAATTATCCCTGTGATTACCGATGTGAGTTGTTATGGTTTTTCCGATGGAAAAATAGAGCCTGAAATTTTGGGCGGCACGCCACCCTTCCGCTATCATTGGGCAAATTCCGATTTTCAAATCAGCATCATCACCATAGATTTGCTAGATGTGCCCACCGACACTTATACCATTGAAGTAACCGACAGCAACGCCTGTTTCGGCACGGCTACTTTCTTTATTACCGAACCCGATACCATGCTGCTAACCATAGACCGTGCAGGTATTCGATGTTACAATGAATTTACCGGAAGCATAGAAATTACTGTTACAGGCGGCAATCCCGGTTATGATTATGTGTGGAACAACGGCTCTGCCGATGAAGATCTGTTCAATATAGAAGCTGGAATTTATGCGGTAACTATTACCGACTCGAAAGGATGCGTGATTGAAGACACACTAGATATTTATGTGCCCGACCCTATTACGCTCAATGTGCGCGTAATACCTAATAGTTGTCTCGACCTGAACGATGGAGCTATTATCGTGCAACCCAAAGGAGGACATGGCAGTTGGCAGTATGACTGGTCGAATGGCAGCACTTCCAATCCGTTGAGTGATGCGCTTTCGGGTAATTATTTTTTAACCGTAACTGATTTGCTTTCTTGTCAGAAAGACACGATGGTGTTTTTGCCCGTAGTGCCCGATGCGTGTATTGAAGTTCCTAATTCTTTTACACCCAATGGCGATGGCATCAACGACCAATGGCAGATTCGCGATATTGAAATGTATCCGAATGCCGTAGTGAAAGTGTTCAATAAATGGGGAAGATTAGTGTTCGAATCGCCTCGGGGTTATACCCGTTGGTGGGATGGTACTTTCAATGGTAATCCACTGCCCTCCGACACTTATTATTATGTGTTGGATTTAGGAAGCGGACGCCTACCCAAGTCGGGACCGATTACAATAGTTAGATAATACCGCGCCATGCGCACAAAAATATTTTTATGAAAAAGCTGATTTCAATTTTCGTTTTAATAGCCGCACTCAACAATATGGTTGAAGCGCAACAGATTTCGCACTGGAGCCAGTTTTATTTCAACGATTTCTATCTGAACCCTGCCATAGCGGGTGTGAAAGATTATTCACACGTGCATCTCGGTGTGCGCAGACAATGGGCAGGCATTCAGGAAGCGCCCATTGCACAGGTGCTTTCGGGACACGGCTATGTGTTTCGAGGATTAGGTATGGGAGGGGTCATTGTGAATGAAATTGCCGGACCCACCCGAAGAACGGGCTTGAATCTTTCAGCTTCGTATCATTTGCGTTTACAGAAAAAAACTTTTGGCAGACGTGAAGGCAAAACCATTTCGTTCGGTTTGGCGGCTGTGATGAATCAGCACTCGTTGGACAATACCAAACTCACCACCTACACCCCAGATGATATTACTATTCAAACAGGCTTTTTTAATCAGGTATTGCCCGATGCTCATGCAGGTATTTATTTTCATGATGGCAATAAGTATTATGTCGGTTTTTCGGTATTCAATTTAGTGCAGGCTAAAACCGATTTGTATGATAATATTTCCAAAGTGAATAATTCGCTGAAGCGTCATTATTTTCTAACTGCCGGATACAACTGGGAAGTAAACAACCGATTCAAAATGCAACCTTCTCTTTTGTTTCAAATGATTGAAGCATTGCCGTTTCAATTCGATTTGAATTACCGTTTTATTTTTGATGATTCCTATTGGTTTGGAGTCGGGTATCGTCATTTAGATGCCGTGTCGGGGCATGTGGGCTATCAGAAAAACTTTTTCCGCATTGGCTATTCTTACGATTATGTGATTAGCGATTTACGCGCCTTTACTTCAGGCTCGCATGAAATTTCCTTGGGCTTTTTATTTTATGGCGATAAAAAAGATGGCAATAAAAGAGTACGTATCGGAAGCCGCATACAACGCACCAACAATTTCAAACCTTCGATTATTGATTTTTGAGGAAGCCATAAATCATGGAGCATTGGAAGATAGAATTGAGGAAATTTTGATATAAATAAAGGTTCAGAGGAGTTTGATGAAATGCGAAAATATTATTTGATTCACCTACCGGATATAAAAACAATTACAAGCTTTGAAAATTCGTATTACATTATTCTTCTTCATTTTATTCAATAACTCCCTTTTTGCCGACCATTTTATATGGGTCAACGGCACCGGAAACTGGAGCGATTTTGCCAATCATTGGCAGGATACTTTGGGCAATTTTCATACGCGCATGCCCTCCGATACCGACCATGTGTTTTTCAACAACGCCTCTTTCACCGCTTTTGGACAAACAGTTACCATTGATGTGCCTGTTGCAGCGTGTAAAGATTTCAACTGGACGGGCGTAACCAATACGCCTACATTAGTGCGGGGCGGTGCAAACGATTCGCTCAGCATACACGGTTCGTTATTTTTTCCTTCGGGAATGCTCAATGCCTATGATGGCAACATGGTATTTTTATCTACCGCTCAAGATTCCATTCAAACCGATGCAGTGGCGTTTGCGGGCGATGTATGGTTTCGGCAGTTGGGCGAATATGATTTGAAAAGCGCCATCAACATCAACGGCACTTTGCATATTGACCGTGGCGTTTTGAAGTCGAACAACTTCGATATCAATGTGCAGCGCGTGAATATGCTTTTCTTCAACTTCCGCGATGTGCGTTTAGGCACTTCTGTTATTACCATCAACCAAAGCGGTGATGCCTTTTATGCCGACCCTACCAATTTGCAATTGCAGGCAGTCAGTGCCACGTTCAATTTCACTTATTCGGGCACCGATACCGTGCGTTTTGTTTCGGGAGGAAGTTTATATGAATACGGAACGGTTTCGTTTCAAAAGGCAATCATCATGATGCCCGAAAGCGGAACTTTCACCACGCTCTCTTTTGCTGCCGGATGCCGGGTAACATTAGGCGCAGGCGAAACACAAATGGTTACCAATTTGAACATCAATGGAACTTGCGGAAATATCATTGCGCTTCGTTCTGATGATGATGAAGTACAGGCAAGCATCGCAAAAATGACCGGAACCGTAAACGGAAATTATCTTTATTTGTCGGGAATTGAAGCAACAGGTGGAGCCACTTTCAACGCCAACAATTCGGTGGACGAAGGCAACAATTCCGGATGGAACTTCACTGCTCCCGCTGCGCCTGCCAACCTTTACTGGATTGGCAACACCGGCAACTGGTTCGATGGCAGCAAGTGGTCTGCCACATCGGGGGGCGCGCCTGCCAACTGTGTGCCCGCACCCAATACCAATGTATTTTTCGATGGAAATTCTTTCAATGGTGCAGGACAAACCGTAACGGTTGATTACACCGCTTATTGCCGCAATATGAACTGGACGGGCGCTAACAATACGCCCAACTTCGCGGGCAGTTTCAACCTCACATTGTCAGGCTCTTTGACGCTCAACAATTTTGTGAATTTGCCTTTTACAGGAAAATATATTTTCAACGGAACGGGAACCATCAACATCAACACTTTCAACCGACCACTGAATGGCGAACTGTTCTTAGACAATGATGCGGGAATTTATGTGCTGCTTTCGGCTTTCACATCTTCCGAAGGAATATATCTCAACAACGGAACCTTCAACACTTCAAACCAAAACCTTACTGCGGTATTCATTAAATGCGACAACGATAATCATGTGCGCACGCTCAATATCGGCAACTCAAATATTACCCTTACCGGAAGTGGCGAAGCATGGAATCTCGAACCGCTCGATTTGACTTTTATAAACGGCACCTCCAATATTTATCTGGCACACAGTGGAGCCAATAAAATGGTATTCAAAGGCGCTGCTTTCGATTATCACGATATTCATATCAATACTTCGGCAGGCGAAATTTTATCATCTAATAATTTCAGAAGAATTTTTGTGAGTGCCGGAAACAAACTCATACTCGAATCGGACGAAATCCAAACTTTCGATTCGCTGATAATTAATGGAAACTGCGGCACACCCACTTCCATTTCAGCTTCGGAAATTTTGGGCGACCCTGCCATTATTATGAAAAACGGAACCGCACCTACCAACATCAATTTTGTTTACATCAATAATGTGGTGGCGGATACCGTGGGCGGAAAAGTATATAATGCCAACAATGCCCAACTGCGCTACAACACTACCGGATGGTCTGCCACACCTTTTTCCGGAACGGGCACGCGCTACTATTGGATTGGCGGCACCGGATTGTGGAACGATACGCTGCACTGGTCGCTTACTTCGGGCGGACCCAATACGAGTTGTTTACCCACCATTTTAGATACAGTAATTTTCGATGTTAATTCTTTCAATGCTGCCGGACAACAGGTTTCCATTAACGTAGATGCCTACTGCAACCTGATGGACTGGACTGCCGCCACCAACAACCCGAATCTTGAAATTCTGCAAACACTCACTATTCGCAGAAATTTGTTGCTCACCGCCAACATGACTACCACCGGCACCATTGACGGCATGATTCGTTTTCTTCCGAATGGAAATAATATGTTGCTGAGCACTGCCGGTGTGGAAATCAATGCTACTATATTATTGGAAGGCAGCGCCCTGAGCGACCAACTGAGTTTGCAAGGCGCGCTCACCTGCAACGATTCGCTCAACAATTTTATCATAACCGAAGGAACTTTCCTCACCAATGGAAACAATATTAGAACGGGGGCTTTTTATTTCATCACCAACGAGCCGAAACAAATTACTTTAGGCGCATCGCAAATGGATTTACGTTATGGATGGAATGCGCAAGGCATCACTACAGGTTTAACGGTTACGCCCGGCACTTCGCACATCAATATTTTCGGAAGCGCTTCGGGCGAATTTTTTCATGGCGCAGGAAAAAATTATTACGACCTCACCATCGCTTCTCCGAGCGATGACATTACTCCGCTTTCGGGCAGCAACTCTTTCAGAAGACTTACCATTATGCCCGGTGTTGATTTGGAACTCGAAGCCGGAAGCACACAAACCGCGCAGCGTTTTCGCGCGGTGGGTTTATGCACCGACAGTATCAGTTTGTTTTCTTCCATTCCCGGAACACAGGCTACCATTCAGCAAAACGGTGATTCTATTTTAGCCGAAGTAGCATACATACAAGATGTGAGCGCACAGGGAACTTTATCGATGAAATTGGCGCGTTTTTCTATTAACGGTGGTAATAATACCGGTTGGACTTTTCCCGCGCAAGTGCCTGTTACAGCCAACTTTACGTATCCGCCCACTTTGTGCAGAGGCACTGCCATCACCTTCAATAACACCTCAACAGCAGCGAGCGGCAGTATTAATGATTTGAGTTTTTTCTGGAATTTCGGAAATGGTGATACTTCAACTCAAACCAATCCCACTTACACTTTTGTGCCCGGTGGACGATATGGCGTTACATTGGTTGCCCGCTATCTGAACGAATGTGAAGACACCCGCACCGACTCTATTGATGTGGAAGATTTGTTGGTGAACTTCACATCAACCGCACCATCGGGAGTTATTTGCGAAGGCGAAGAAGTTACTTTTAGCGTTGGAAATAATGCTTCCCTCTATCAGTTTTTTATCAATGGCGCGCCACAGGGAGTTCCTTCTACCGATACTTTTTTCACCACCACTGCTTTGCAGGATGGCGACCAAGTGTATGGCGTGGCATTTGAAGGTTTGTGCGCCTTTCCGAGTAATTTTCCTTTAACCTTTACGGTGAAGCCTTCGCCCAATGTGAATTTCACTTCGAGCACGGGCACCACCATTTGTGCGGGCGATACCGTGATACTTTCGGGCACGGGAGCCGACAACTATGTGTTCAATATCAACGGAACCGATATCGGGTTTTTCACTCCTGATGATACGCTCATTACTACCACCTTGCAAGATGGCGATGTGGTGCGCCTGAAGGGGCAGGATGCGGGTAACGGTTGTTCGATTTTTGCTCCGCAAACTTTCACCTATACGGTGAATCCGGTTCCTTCAACTGCGCTCCTTTCATCGGATATTGATAATGTCATTTGTGCCGGAGAAAATGTTACTTACACCGCTTCGGGCGCAGACGAATATCAGTTGCACATCAATAATATTCCGGTGGGTGCATTTACGGTCAATCCGGTTTTCAATATCAATACGCTGCAAAATAGCGATGTGGTGAGTGTGTTGGGCAGAAGCAACGGCTGCACCAAAATGAGCAATAGTTTTTCGATGACGGTGAATTTTCCGCCTACGGTTACAGTGGTGAATTCTGCGGTCAACAATACTATTTGTTTGGGAGAAAATATTGCGTTTACTGTTTCGGGTGGAGTGGCTTATGAATTTTTCTTGAACGGAATTTCTCAGCAAGGTCCATCTGTAATCAGCACTTTCAACACCAACACTTTGCAAAATGGCGATGTGGTTTCGGTAGAAGGGCAAACCAATAATTGTGTGGCAACACCGGTTTCCAATACTATCACAGTAAATGCGCTTCCGAACGTCAGCATGACAAGGTCTGTTGCGGGCGATACCATTTGCCGTTTTACACCGGTTACCTTCACCGGCAGCGGTGCGCAGGAATATGAATTTTTTATTGCCGGCATTTCACAAGGACCTCCCGCTCCACAAAACACTTTCACCACTTCCGATATTCTGAACGGGCAAACCGTGAGTGTGGTGGGCTACACCCTCGGTTGTGCGGGAATTGGCGCCAACACTTTTGCATTTAGGGTTTTACCCATTCCAACCATCAGCCTGTTCAGTTCCGATTTCGACCAAATTATTACCCGCTGCGAAGAAGTTACTTTCACTGCTTTGGGCGCTCAGCAGTATGAATTTTTTGTGGATGGAATTTCGCAGGGCGCTGCTTCGCCCAATAACATTTTTGTTACTACTGCTTTGCAGGATGGACAAATAGTTACTGTGGAAGGAACAGCATCGGGATGTTCGAGTATTTCGAGCGGAATTACTTTCACGGTGAACGATGCGCCCGATGTCATTCTTACGGCAAGCAATACTGTTGTTTGCACGGGAACCAATATTGCTTTTTTGGTAAGCGGAGCCGATTTGTTTGAATATTTTGTGAATGGCGTTTCCGTGCAAGGACCGGGAGCCACTACAACATACTCCACTAATGCTCTGAACAATAATGATGCAGTGCATGTGTTGGGTTATACTTTCGGTTGCCCCAAAAGCAGCGATACGCTTACGTTTACGGTGAATGCTTTTCCTACAGTAACATTGGTTTCTTCGGTGCCGAATAATACTATTTGTCAGGGAACTTCAGTAACCTTTACTGCTTCGGGCGCTGATGATTATGAATTTCTAATCAATAATATTTCGCAGGGTGCGGCATCGCCTGTGAATACACTCACTACTTCTACCCTGCAAAACAACCAAACCATAACCGTGCGCGGCACATCAAGCGGATGCACGGCAACATCTTCGCCTATTGTGTTTACGGTGAATCCTGTTCCTTCTATTGCGTTGTTCAGCAATAATCCTAACAACCGCATTTGCGAAGGCAATAATATTACGTTCACCGCCTTAGGTGCCAGTGAGTATGAATTTTTTGTGAATGGCGTGTCGCAAGGTGCATTGGCTCCTAACAACACTTTGAGTGTAACTAATCTTCCTGTTGGAAATCCTGAAATCACCGTGCGTGGCGAACTCTCGGGTTGTGCTTCCAACTCGCCCGATACCATTACCGTGGAAGTTATTGCCGCACCAAATGTTACTTTGACTCAATCGGCAGGCAGCACGAATATTTGTGCGGGCGACACGATTACGTTTACGGCAAGTGGCGCATCGTTGTATCGTTTCTTCATCAACAATATTGCTCAAGGTCCGCTTTCATCCAATAATATTTTCACTACTTCAGCATTGCAAAACAATCAGACTGTGAGAGTCATAGGTCAGGAGAATGGTTGCACCTCAGATGGCGTGCCGAGCTTTACTTTTAATGTTACACCTATTCCAACGGTAGCATTGGTTTCTTCCGATATTGACCGGATTATCTGCGATGGCGAATCGGTTACATTTACCGCAAACGGAGCGCAACAGTTTGAATTTTTTGTGGACGGCATTTCGCAAGGCGCGGCTTCGGCACAAAATCAGTTTACCACTGCAAGTTTAGCCGACAGCAACCGCGTGCAGGTGCGTGGCACTACCAACGGATGCAGCGCATGGTCGCCTTCATTGCTGTTCAGAGTATATGATTTGCCCACCGTATCGCTTACTTCTTCCGATGCCGATAATATTATTTGCACAGGCGAAAGTGTAACGTTCACCGCGAGTGGCGCCAACACTTATCAGTTTTTTGTAGATGGTGTTCCGGTGAATAATCCTGCACCAACAACGGTGCGCACGTTCAATAATTTAACTAACGGACAAACCATTTCGGTGAAAGGTATCAGCGCTACAGGTTGTGAAGCGTTTGCATCGCAAACTTTTACTTTCACCGTGAATTCCGAACCAATAGTTACGCTTACTTCTTCTGATGCCGATAATCAAATTTGTGCAGGAGAGAGTGTGCTCTTCACCGCAGGCGGTGCGCAACAATATCAGTTTTATATTGGCATTAATCCGGTTACCACATTGAGCGCCAACAACACATTCACCACTGCTAATTTGCAAAATACTCAAACGGTTCGAGTCAGAGGTGAGGCGAACGGATGCAGTGCTTTCGCGGCAGCTACCTACACATTCAGCGTGTATAATTTTCCTGTGGTTGGACTTAGTTCCAATGTTTCAGGAAATATTATTTGTGAAAACACTACGGTTACTTTCACCGCCAGCGGAGCCGCTGAATATGAATATTTGGTGAACGGAACAGTAGTGAGCGGACCCACTGCCAACAATACTTTCAGCACTTCAATTTTGCAAAGCGGACAAACCGTAACTGTTCGCGGTATCAATGGTGTGTGTGCCGCTGTGTCGAACAATAGTTTCACTTATACCGTGAATCCTTTGCCCAATGTTAGCCTGACAAGTGGTGCGGGAAGCACTACCATTTGTTTTGGCGAAACCATCACTTTCACCGCAGGTGGTGCGCAGGAATATGAATTTTTAGTGAATGGTTTATCGCAGGGAATTGCTGCTTCGAATATTTTTTCTTCTTCGGAAATAAATAATGGCGACACTATTTCGGTGCGCGGATTCAGCAATGGATGCGGTGCGCTTTCGCCCGATGAATTTATTTTTTCGGTGAATAAAATAAACCTGACCCTCGGCACATCAAATGGCTCTGCTTTTGTGTGTGGCGATGAAAGCATCACTTTCACTGCCTTTGGCGCAGACTTGTATGAGTTTTTCGTGAATGGCATTTCGCAAGGTGCGGCTTCGGCAGTTAATTCTATCACGCTCGATAATCTTACGGACGGGCAAACCGTAAATGTTATCGGCACTTCCAACAATACCGGATGTAATCAAACTTCAGAATTTCCTTTCACGGTGCTGCAATGGAGCAATGCTGAATTTGTGCCCGATACCGATACTGCCATTTGTGCGGGCGACACTTTGGTGTTGCAAGGTAATTATACCAAGGGCAATCAATGGCTGCTGAATGGTGTTGCCATAACCGGTGCAACGAATGCAACTTTAGATGTTTTTGCTGAAGGCAATTATTCGCTCGAAGGTTTTCGTGGTGGTGAAGGCTTGGTATGGTCGGTGGGTAACAACATTTTCGGGCAGTTAGGCGACAACACGCAAATTGCAAAAACCGAATTGCTTTGGGTAGAAAGTCTCAACAATGTGGAGAGCATTGCATCGGGTTTAAATTTCAATATCGCCAATTCGGGCAACGGAACGGTGTATGCCTGGGGGCGCAATAATTTCGGGCAGTTGGGCGATGCCAGCTATTCCGATGAATATGCGCCCAAACAAATTCCTTCCATTACCAATGCCAAAGCAGTAAGCGCGGGCGATGATTTTTCGATGGTGCTGACCACTTCGGGCAATGTGTATTCTTTCGGAAGAAATGATTTCGGACAATTAGGACAAGGCAATACTTCAACTCAGAATTTTCCTTTCCTCATCGGAAGTTTCAACAACGTGAAGCAAGTGGCAGCAGGCGGCATGCACAGCGTTGCGCTGAAAACCGACAGCACCGTATGGACTTGGGGCAGGGGTGAATTCGGGCAATTAGGTTTAAACAACAATTTTTTAAATCGTCCTTTTCCGGTGCGCATCAATGGGCTTTCGGGCGTGGTATATGTTGCGGCAGGAAAATATCACAGCATTGCCATTACAGCCGATGGCTCGGTTTGGGTTTGGGGCAACAATGCTTCCGGTCAGTTGGGTTTGAATAATGTGAATTTTACCGAAACGCCTGTGCGTGTGGCAGGCATCAACAACGCGGTGAAAGCTGCCGCAGGCGATAAGCATACTTTGATACTTACTTCCGATGGAAGAGTGTATGCTATGGGCGATAATTTTTACGGGCAGTTGGGCAACGGCAACAACAACACTATTAATGCTCCCGTGCGTGTTGCTATTAGCAATGTGAAAAATATTTTTGCCGGAGCGTTTCATTCGTTGGCACTGAAAAACGATGCCACCGTTTGGGCATGGGGCATCAACAGTCATGCCCAATTGGGTATTGGTGTGGCGCCACATCAGAATACTCCGCAATTGTCGAAAGAACTCAGCAGCGCGAAAGCCATTGGCGCGGGCGAAAATCATACCGTGATGGCAAGCGCTTTCCGTAAGTCGTGCGTGAGCAGTTCGATAAGTGTTACGGTAAATCCGGTGCCGGGAGCGAGCATTGCGTGGCAGCCCAACGGTTTGCAGGCTTCTGCAGGCGACAGCTACCAGTGGTATTTCAACGGCATTGCCATACCCAACGGCACTC
>CAZFFP010000001.1:82656-110604 GCA_964518215.1 uncultured Chitinophagaceae bacterium | reverse complement strand
ATTAATTGCTCCTTAGCAGTTGTAGGTCCAAAGAGAAGTATTTCATCATATTCGGTCAGTTTGTTCTCAAGAATTTTAAAGTATTCATTGAGTTCATTCTGAGCGATGTTATGCTTTCGAAATTCGTTGTTGGAAGCATGTTCGGGGTTGGGAGAAAAACGGGTTTTATCGCTTACTTCACCGTCTTCTCTTTTAAAACGCTCAAAAGGAGAATCCACAGATTCAATAATAAAAGCGCTGCCGTCATGATGTCCGATAATGTGTGCTTTGGAATGGTCTAACCATATTCCGATTTGTTTGGTAATAGCTGTCATAATAAAAAAATGTTTTGTTGCTCAAAAATATTTAATCCTTCACAAGATACGGATGATAAAAGTCAGTGTCCGGTGAAACCCTGCCTTTTCCAAAGTTTCAAACTTTGGAAAAGCTAAAATCCGTAGTGGTCAGAAGACTTTGAGTTGTCCGACCGCTTTTGATTTTTCTATTGCCTCTACGATTAATGATGACATATATTGTTTTCTGCAGTAAACTATAAATTCTGCAACCCTAAAATACCGATAAGCAATCTATTAAGCCGTAAGCCATAAGCTGTCAGCCGTGAGAGGTTGTCCGTTCTCAGTTGGCAATTAGCAATTATTCAGACTTAAACAGCATCAGTAAACCTGACTTCTAAAATCTAAAATCAGCCCTTAGCCCTCAGAAATCAGCCTTCAACAGATTGATTGTTTAGTTTCTCCCCCGAACGTTTCCTGCATTTTTGCAACAGCCTCATTTTTACAAAAAAAAAACGCCCGAAAAAATTCGGGCGTTTTAATCTGACTGCAGAGTGATTAATTATGCTTCGGCTGTAGCTTTTTTAGCTGTTTTTTCGGCTAATTTTTCTTCCAATTCTTCGATTCTTCTTCTCAAAGCTTCCAATTCATCTTTGCGGGTGTAGCCAAATTTTTCTACCACTTTGTTCATCTTGTCTTCCAACTCGTCTTTAGTTGAGGTAGATTTTTCAAAAATTTCTTCTAAAAACTTTTTTGCTTCGCTGTTAGATGTTTTGCCTTTTTCTTCAAAGTCTTTCAAGGTTTTTTCAACCTCTTCAGATACAGTTTCTGCCAAGCCGATTCCGGCATAAACAGCTTTTTTCAGTAATTCTGCCATTTTTTTATTTTTTATTTAAGTGAATAAAATCTTTTTTTGCCCTGTAAAGTTACAATAACCCGTTGAAAGGCAACTTGGTTCACAGAAAAATATTTGCCTTTTAACCCGTTTTAGGTTCTTGCTGACTCATGCAATGAAAACTTCCCAAGCCCCATATAATATCGGTAGAATCTATACTGATTACTTTACGTTCGGGGAAAAGCGGCTCCAATATTTTGAGTGCTGCATCATCATTTTTACATCGAAAAACCGGAACAATTACAGCGGCATTGCTGATGTAAAAATTGGCATAAGAAGCCGGAAGCCGTTGTCCGTCATAAACCACCGGTTCGGGCATGGGTAATTCAACAATATTGAGTTGCTTGCCATTCAATAGGCGCATTTTTTTCAGGGAGCTCAGATTTTTTTGCAACAAATCATAATTTTCATCTTGCTTGTTGGTTTCAACCACTGTTACCACAGTATCAATATTTACAAAGCGCGTAATGTCGTCTATATGTCCATCGGTGTCATCGCCCACAATACCTTCATCGAGCCAAAGTATTTGTTCAACTCCATAATAATCCAGAAGATATTTTTCTATTTCAGATTGCGAAAGATGCGGATTTCGATTTTCATTTAAAAGGCATTGCGTAGTGGTAAGCAGGGTTCCTTTTCCATTAAAATCAACAGAGCCGCCTTCCATTACTATGCCTGGATACAACACGGGCAATTTTAAGTATTCAGCTACTTTAGTGGGAATATCATCGTCTAAATCGAAAGGAGGATACTTGCCTCCCCAAGCATTGTAGCCCCAGTCGAGAATGATTTTCTTTTTTTCTTCCGCATGAATCAGAAAAGCCGGTCCGTGGTCGCGGCACCAAGCATCGTTGGTAGGGTGCAGATGCAAGGTGATTTTTGAAAGTGGCGCATCATATTTTTCAAGCAATTGCAAAACCGACTGCTTCATGTTTTCGTCATTCACATTGATATGAACCTGCTCACCTGCGGCAACAGCTTTAATAAACTCGATATAAGGCTGGTAAATGGTGTTGATTTTACCGGGCCATGAAGCCTCTTTGTGGGGCCAGCTTAGCCAGGTTGCCTCATGATGATGCCACTCTGCAGGGAAGTGATAGCCGGCAGCTTTGGGCGTTTGTCCGTTGAGTAATTTTCGGGAATCTGACATGAGTAGAAGAAAGTATTTGGCGACTGCTTCAAATTACTTTTTCAAAAAAGCAGCATACATCCATACTGATTTTTCCTGCTCGCGAATGTAGTCGCTCATAAGTGCATTGGTGCCTTCATCACTGGCTTTGTCGGAAAGGGCTAAAATTTCTCTTTCAATAGAAATTAAAGTTTGAAAACCTTTCACCACTTCGCCTACGGCTTTTTTTCCGTCCGAAACATTTATAGCTTCTTTAATACCCGAATTTTTTGTGTAATCTGAAAATGAATGCAGCGGAGTGTGCCCGAGTGTGAGAATACGTTCTGCTATTTCATCTATTTTAATCAACGCATCGTTATAAAGTTCTTCAAATTTCAAATGCAATTCGAAAAATTTTTCACCTGTAATATTCCAATGAAAACCGCGTGAGTTGATATAAAACAACTGATAGTTTGCCAATAATTTATTGAGTTTGTCTGCCAATTGTTTAGATTGTGTGGCATCCAGGCCGATTTGATTTTTGTTTTTCATAATAGTGTTATTTGTTTGCAAAGTTAAACAATCAAAAGAAGCATAAGTTTTATACTTTTGAAAGTTAAAAATATTTCAGCCAACTAAATACATGCAAACTCAGTTTATCCTCACCATAGATATAGGCACTTCCGGTCCTAAAGTAGCATTGTTTGATATTAAAGGAAATTGTATGGGCTATGAATTTGAGCCTGTAGCCCTGAATCTTTCGGAAGGAGGAGGGGCAGAGCAATCGCCCGATGCATGGAAATTAGCCATTAAGCTTTGTTACCAAAAATTAATTGCACATACGCGCACCAATCCTCACCACATTATTGCCATTAACTGCACCACTCAATGGAGCGGCACCATACCTATTGATAAAGAGGGCAAGCCATTGATGGATTGCATCAACTGGATGGATTCCAGAGGGGCGAAGCAAATCAAAAATCTTGTTGGTGGTTTTCCTGAAATTGATGGATATGCGGTGCATAAAATTATTAAATGGATTTACCTTACAGGTGGCGGTCCGTCTAAAGCCGGAAAAGATTCTTTAGCACATATTCTCTGGCTGAAAGAAAATAGACCCGATATTTATGAAAAAACTTACAAGTTTTTAGAGCCGAAAGATTTTATCAATTACTGGCTTACAGGAATCATTGCCGCTTCCTACGATTCGATTACGGTGCATTGGGTTACCGACAACCGTGATATTAATAACATCACTTACTCCGATGAACTGCTGAATTTGTGCGGCATTGAAAGAGATAAACTGCCCGACTTAGTGCCTGTAAATTCTATACTTGGAAAAATCAGAAAGGAAATTGCCGATGAATTTGGTTTGCTGCATACTATCCCTGTTATAGCAGGAACCCCCGATTTGCACTCGGCTGCGGTGGGTTCCGGTGCGGTGCGCGATTTTCAAAGTCATTTATATATCGGCACTTCTTCCTGGTTGGTATGCCACGTGCCTTTTAAGAAAACCGATTTGTTTCATAACATGGCTACTATTCCTTCGGCATTGCCCGGAAGATACATTGTAGCCAATGAGCAGGAAACTACAGGAGCCTGCCTGAATTTTGTGAAAAACAATTTGTTATATGCTCAGGATGAATTAAACCAAAATCCGGCTCCGAAAGATTTTTACTCCATAGTGGACAACATTGTTGCCCGAACTCCTGCCGGAAGCGAAGGATTAATTTTTCTGCCCTGGCTTTATGGTGAGCGTTCACCCATTGACGACCATCATGCCCGCGGAGGCTTCTACAATTTATCGCTGAATAATACCCGTGCCGATATGTTCAGGGCAGTGTTTGAAGGTGTGGCGCTCAACAATCGTTGGCTATTGATGTATCTCGAAAAAATGATAAACCGTAAAGTCGAAAGCATAAATTTTATTGGTGGCGGAGCCAATTCTGCCGTTTGGAGTCAAATTATTGCCGATGTGTATAATATTCCCGTGCGACAAATGAAAGAGCCATTGATGGCAAACAGTCGTGGCACGGCTTTACTCGCTTTGCTGGCATTAAATCTTACCGATTTGGAAACCATTTCTGAAACAGTGCCGCATCAAATGGAGTTTATTCCGAATCCCAATCACAGAGCTTTGTATGATGAGCGTTTCCATATTTTTCTGGAAATCTATAATAAAAATAAAGGGATTTTTGCCAGACTGAATGCTTAGTTCTTTTAAATGCTAAACCTTTTTGATTGTGATTCGTTATATGCTTGATTTTTGAAAAATGAGCAATTTAGAATACCATAAACAAATGCCTCGCTGGTGGATGCGTGCCTGCCTGATTACTGCAGGTATTTATAATTTAATTTGGGGTGTGATCATTATTGCATTTCCTCAAATATTGTTTGCATCTGTTCATCTCGACATGCCCAATTATATTTTTATTTGGAAAACCGTTGGGCTGACCGAAATTGTATTTGGTGGCGCTTTGCTGATTGCCGCCCGACACGCTTATAATAACTGGATTGTAATTGCCATGACTGTGGTATATAAATTTTTCGCTTCTTTATTTTACTTTTTGAATGTGTATGACAACAGTGTTTTGTGGAGTTTGAGTAATTATATTTTTATTGACAATATCATTTGGATTTTACCTTTTTCAGTCATTCTGTATTTCAGTTACAGATTTCATCTTTCATCAGACAGCTATGAGTTAGATTTTTTTGGTAGTGAAGGTTTTACGTGGGATATGTTTGAAACCAATGAAGGTTTAACGCTCGAAGAAATGACACATAGACAGCCAACATTGATGGTTTTTTTGCGTCATTTTGGTTGCACGTTTTGTCGGGAAGCCATGAGAGATATTTCAGAACAACGACACCTCATTGAATCGAAAGGCTCGCGCATATTAGTAGTTCACATGCTCGAAGATGAAGATACTGCCCGTGAACGATTAGCTAAATTCGGTTTAGACGACCTGCCTACTATCAGCGACCCGGAAAAATTGTTGTATAAAAAATTTCAGTTAAAACAAGGTTCTGTTACACAACTCTTCGGCTTAAAAGTTTGGCTGAGAGGTATTGTTGTCGGGGTTTTCAAAGGCTTGGGTATTGGTTCGGCTATGGGCGACCCTTACCAAATGCCCGGAGTTTTTCTGCTTCATAAAGGTAAAATTGTGAACAGATACATTCACGAATCTGCTTCCGATCGACCTGAATATGTGCAATTGGCTGATTGCCCGGGATGCTGATATAAAAATATTATTCTCCTTATTTTATTTTCACATCAATTTTCTTCTCGGCTTTAATATATTCTTCTTTCAGGGTAGCTACTTCTTCGGTGGCTTCTTCAATCTGCTTCATTTTTTCTTCATAATCTTTTTGCGAAATTTCTTTCCGCTTCATTTTCTCTTCCAATTTTATCCGTGCATCGGTAAGTTTATCAATGGCAATGCGAATATTTTCGGCAGATTCCTCTTTTTTGTTTCGGGCTTCAGCGGCTCTTTGCTGTCCAAACTCTCTGCCACTCATGTCGCCTTTATCTTTTCCGAAAGCATTGCCTTGTCCGGGATGTTCTTTGTCTTTTCCGGGAGGGGTTGAGGGTTTGCCTACTTTTTCGTGCGGAGGTCTTTTTGTGGCCTCAGCGGCAGATTCTTTTTTTTCCTGTCCTTTAGCTGCTTCCGGTTTGCCTTTTTGCTGCGGGTTTCCCTGAGCATAAGCAGTTATAGTCAGCAATGTAAATGTTGCAATGAGGAAAGTTGTTATAATGTTTTTCATAATGGCAGAGGTTTAAATTTCGTTGATTAAAGCGTCAATTTTTTTGTTGAGTTCTTCTGCGCGGGTATTCAAAGAGTCGAAAGCCGCGTCTGCTTCTTCTGATAGTGTTTCAGGATTACTTTGCGTTACTTCTTCTGAAACAGATGCGTTGGATATTTCAGGCTCGTTGGTAGTGCGACCACCGCAGGAAAATAAAAACATAGCCACGATGATTGGTAAAAGATTCTTTTTCATGAATGAAGTTTTTTGGTTTTTAAAAATCAGTTGGGCAAAATGTCATTGCTCTTGATGCCTGAAATTAATACATAATTGAACACATTTCCCTTTTTTATTTTTTTGGTGTCAAGAATTTTTATTCCGTTTTGTTGAAAAAGCTTCTGATAATCTTTTGACGAAAGTTGATGCGGATGTAAAATATCACCGGGAATAATGCTGAAAAATTTTTGTAAAAAATGGTTTTTATGAACATCAACCGAGGCTACTATGAATCCTCCGGGTTTCAGCGAGCAGCAAAGATTTGTAATGCTTTGCTTTAAATCTTCGACATGGTTTATGGCATTCAGGCAAAATACCATATTGTATTTTTCTTTCTCGCAAAGCGATTCAATTTTTAAAGATTGAAATTGCACCGGATGAAAGTTTTCGTGATTCAATAAACCTTCCGCTTGGTATTTTTTAATCAAAGGGTCAATAGCGGTTAATTCATGTTGATTCAGAATGGAGAAAATACCGGCAGGACCACAACCGGCATCAAGAATTTGAAGCCGGGTTGAAGTGTTTATTTCATTTTGAACCGCATCAGGAAGATGAGTGAGGAACTGATGCCAGTAATTTTGTTTCCAAAGGAGATATTGCTGAATGTTTTTCTTCGACAAGTAATTTTTCCACCAAAGCAGTTCAAAAAACTGTGCTATTTTCCATCGTGTTTGCAAGGGTGAATTTATTTTGTTGTAAAGTTGCAAAGTTTTTTAGTGTTTGTTTTTTAAATGATTTATAAAGTGGAAGGTGTTTTAAATTCAGGTTTTTATGTGCTGGTGATTCCCTCGCGCGATTTCGAGGGAAACATTACGTTTCTGAATTTGAAATTGTCGAACCAATTAGATATTCCTGTAGCTTATGAATGTTTGTTCGATACCCGCTACCGCGATGAAAAACGTTTAAGCAATATTATATCTCCTTTTGAAACGGTTCAAATTGAAGGTTTTCGCTGGTCGGAATTGAACGATGAGCCGATACTTGAAATAAATATTGAGTTGGAATGGAATGGCGAGGAAATTTTTGCCGATAAATTATTGAAGTTTAAAGCCAAACAATTTTTCTCGAAGACAAAATCTATAGCATGGCTTAATGCCGATGGTTTTTTATTTGAAGTGTTTATTCCGAAAGAAAAATGTATTCAGAAGAAAGAAACAGCATCAGAAGATGTTGCTGAAATTGATTCTGACCTTTTAAAGGCGTTGTGGCTTGGAGGCAATTCGGTTTCAGATAAAATTATTCATGTTGAACATGCACCGGCAATTATTGATTTGCATATTGAGAAAATCAACATCAATTATGAATCGCTTCCGGCTAACGAGAAATTAGATATTCAACTGCGTGAGTTTGAAAATAAAATGGAACGTGCTATTGCCAAAGGCAATCATAGTTTGGTGGTGATTCACGGCAAGGGAGTGGGTAGGCTCAAATCGGAAATCATAAAAATCTGCAAAAACCATCCGCGGGTTAAATCATTTGGCGAGCCGTTGGTAAACAAATATGATTCGGGTGCTACAGAGATTTATTTTAAATAGCCCTTACTATTCCTTCTTTCCTTCCACTTTAATCGAATCGGGAGTAACAGACTCGATGATAAATTTTTCAGAAAGCACTTTGAAGGTGGTGCGCCTGTTTTGCTGATGCTCTTCTTCGGTGCATTTCACATTGTTTTTGCAGTGGTTCACCAGTTTGGTTTCGCCATAGCCTTTGGCAATGAGGCGGTTCATGTCAATGCCTTTGCTGATGAGGTAGCGCACCACGCTTTCGGCTCTGCCTTGCGAAAGTTTTAAATTGTAATCGTCAGAGCCGCGCGAATCGGTGTGTGAGCCAATTTCGAGTTTAATGGTAGGATTTTCGGCAAGCAATGCAATTAATGTGTCTAACACCACTTCCGATTCGGGACGCAGATTGGTTTTGTCGTAATCGTAATAGATGTTGGGAATTACAATTTCGCGCTCTTCATAAATTTTCTCCAACACAATTTTCACCTGCACTATAATATTCACTTTGCTTTCGTCTTTCAAGCCTTTGGTAGTGGTGTTTGCCGAACGCTTGAAATAACCTTCTTTCGTGGCGCTTACCATGTATTCGGTTTCGGCTTCCAAATCGAATTTTGCCATGCCGTTTTTATCAGTGTTCATTTTTCCGATGGGCTGCAAAGCCACGCCATACTTTTTCAATTCTACTTCGGCATTCGGCACCTGTTGAAAATCAATCACCTTGCTGTTAGGGTCGTTAGTTTTTTCAAAAACTTTTTCGAAAACAAAAGCCTGAAGTGTAAAAATGTTTTCGTTGCGCTCACTGAATTTGTAAATATCATCGCCTCCTCTGCCACTGCTGCGCGAAGAAGTAAAATACCCGGTGCGCTTCACAGGGTCTTCACTATTTGCAGGTTTTGCTTTTTCGAGTATCATGGCAAAATCGTCAGCGCTCGAATTGATGGGCGGTTTCATGTTGGTAGGTTCTTTCCACACATTACCATCTTTTCTTGCCGAAAAAATATCTAAGCCGCCCATGCCTAGGTGTCCGTTAGATGAAAAATACAAAGTGCCGTCTTCGGCAATATGCGGAAACATTTCATCGCCTTCGGTATTAATACTGCTGCCGAGATTTTGCGGCTCGCCCCAACCGTCAAATTCTGGATACACAATGTAGAGGTCTTTACCGCCATAGCCTCCGGGCGCATCGGAAGCAAAAATCATAAACTTATTATCGGGCGAAAGAAACGGCTGACCTACATTTACCGTATCGGTGAAGAAAGGCATTTTTTCACCCTCGCTCCAGGTTCCATCGAAATCTCTCATGCTGCGAAAAATGGCACAATACTCATCGGTTTTCGATTTCGATTTTCCAACAATTCCGCAACGGGTAAAATAGAGTTCGGTGAAATTTTTATTAAAAGAGGGCGTGCCTTCATTGCGGGGTGTATTCAGAGTGGAACTAAACGGGTTGACGCTTCTGTAAGTATCGTCTTTTTCGCGCTTACTGATGAAAATATCTGAAAATTTTTCGCCTGTCCAGCCGTAGGTTTCGTTGCCCTGCGCATCGCCACGGTCGGAAGTAAAAACAAGGTCTTTTCCTTCGTAAAACACAGGAGCATATTCATTGGCGGCAGAGTTGAATGCCAAGGAAGTAATTTCTACATTCGATTTTTGCTGAGTCAGTCGCTGCGCGTTCTGACAGGCTTTCACCATATCGAAAGCCTTGATTTTATTAATGGGGTCTTCGTTGGCGTATTGTTTAAACTCATTAATAGCGGCATCGTATTTTTCATTGGTCATCAGCATTACTGCCAAATGATAACGCGCCATCGGGTCGGGATAATTAAGCTTCATAGCTTCCTGATACCATTTTTCCGCATTCTTGGTATCGTTGAGCATTCGGTATGATTCTGCTATGCGAAAAGCTTTTGCTGCCTTGTATTGGGGCACCGGCTCGGTATTGAATTCAGATTTGTAGAGGCTTGCGGCAATTGAAAAACTTTTTTGCTCAAAAGCCTGGTCGCCAGTTTTTATTTTTTGAGTAGTGGAACACGACTGCAATAGCACAGCGGTAAGAGTCAGAAATAACAGTGTTTTTTTCATCATAAATGCTAAAACGTAAAAATAGCGAAATTGATTTTGATGAATTGCGGGCACCGGTAAGTGACTATTTTGAAAATGCTTTTTAAATGCAAATCAACCTAATGCTCTAATCAGTAATAATTTCATTAAGGCTGCCCCCTGTAGCTATATTCTTATTGATGGTTCTTGGTTTCCCGCCATAAGCAATATTTCCTCCGGTTTTTACAGAAGCATCTAACACAACGGTTACAAAAACTTTTGCATAGCCAAAACTCCCCGCCACAACTTTAGCATTTTCACTTATCATCATTAGTGCATCATAATTTCCGTCCTATTTCACTGTAACCTCTTGACTGTTTACATTGCCGGTAAGAATCACTTTTGATTCGTTATTGACAATTACATGAAGCGTTTGAGCCTGAATTTCGCCTTTAATTAGTGAATTAACTTCTGCTTTTAGATTAAGGTGTTTTGCTTGAATAATTTCAAAATTGATGCTCGCTTCGTAGGTGGCTTCTATAACTTCTAAGTTTTTATAAGTTATGGTTACGACTGCTACTTCTTCTTTTTTTTGATTTTTCTTTAGTTTGAGCATCAGCTTATTGCCACTTGCTTTGACATCAATATTGTTCATATCAACCTCTGTCTGCTCAATCTCGACAGATTCTTCATCACCTTTTTTTAAGGTAACTTCAAATTTGCCTTTAACATATAATTCGCTAAAACTCCCCACTTTAATGGTTTTGGTGCTCGATTGAGCCAAAATATTTGTATAAGAATTAAACGAAAGAATTAAAAAAGTTTATAAAGTTCTCAATAAATTATTTATTAGAGATTATTTTGATTGATTTTTCAAGCCGCTTACACTTTACAATATATACTCACTTAACTACGATTTTCCTTATGGAAATTAACTTTTAAGTTTATCGCAACAACATTTTACTTCACCCTCCACCGATTTTCTTATTTTTGACCGCTTTTCATTTTAAAAGAAATATTATTCTCAATGATGTCATATAAACTGATTAACAATATTACCGGATGGATTGTGTTTGCCATTGCATTGGTTACCTATACACTCACACTTGAATCAACGGCAAGTTTTTGGGATTGTGGCGAATTTATTTCGGGCTGTTATAAGATGCAGGTGGTGCATCCGCCCGGAGCGCCATTGTTTTTAATCATTGGTCGTATTTTCACCATGTTCGCATCCGACACGTCAATGGTTGCCTATATGGTCAACTTTATGTCGGGGCTATCCACTGCTTTTTCAGTTTTGTTTTTGTTTTGGAGCATTACGCATTTAGCTAAGAAACTTATTTCGCCCGCTAAAGGTGAAGTATCTATGGCAGATACTCTTGCTATTATGGGAGCCGGTGTAGTTGGAGGCTTGGCAGCTACTTTCTCTGATACTTTATGGTTTTCGGCAGTTGAGGGCGAAGTATATGCGCTTTCCACTTTCTTCATCACTCTGGTATTTTGGTGTATGCTGAAATGGGATGCCCATGAAGACGAAAGCACACAAGACAAATGGATTATTCTTATCGCTTTTTTGCTCGGACTTTCTACAGGCGTGCATTTGATGAGTTTGCTGGCGGTTCCGGCAATGGCACTTATTTATTATTTCAAGAAATATAAGTTTTCGTGGACAGGCTCTTTTCTGGCGTTGGTTGTAGGTTTTTTAGTGCTGAGTTTTGTTTATGTGGGCGTGGTGAGCATTATGATAAATTTCATTGCAACGTTCGACATGTTTGCAGTGAATAGCATGAAAATGCCTTTTGGAACAGGAGTGATAGCATTCAGCTTATTGGCAATAGCAGGTTTGGCATTTGCCGTGTTTCATGCGCGCAAAAAAAATATTCAATACCTGCATACCGCTGCGCTGTCGGTCATTTTTATTCTCATTGGGTTTTCAACTTATTTCGCAGTGGTGATTCGTGCCAATGCCAATCCGCCCATCAATATGAACGACCCTTCAGATATTCTGAAACTGCAATCATATCTTAATCGGGAGCAGTATGGCGACCGTCCGTTGCTTTTTGGTCCACATTTCAATGCTTATCCGACTAACATTAAGAAAGGAAACAAATATGCTAAGGCGGGCGACCGCTATGAAGTAATTGGCGACAGAATTGATTATGAATTCAATCCGAAAGACATGATGCCTTTCCCCCGTTTGGGCTCGTGGCAAGATGACCGACATGTGCAGGCTTACCGCTCCATGTTAGGATTGAGAGAAAAAGAGAATCCTACGTTTGGCGATAACCTGAAATTTTTCTACGATTATCAAATCGGTTTCATGTGGTTTCGCTACTTCATGTGGAATTTCTCCGGTAGGCAAGACGATATTCAGGGAAGATTTGATAACAATAACGGGAATTGGATTACCGGTTTTTCTTTCCTCGATAAAAATAAAATAGGCGATGAATCTATTCAGACCGATTATGCTAAAGGCAATCGGGGCAAAAATCAGTTTTACCTCATACCTTTTATTCTCGGTTTGATAGGTGTTTTTTACCAGTTCACTAAAGACCGCAACGATGGTTTGGTGGTGTTGACGCTGTTTATGTTTACAGGCATACTTGAAATTGTGTTTTTCAACTCACCACCCTTTGAGCCGCGCGAAAGAGATTACACGCTTGTAGGTTCTTTCATCACCTATTGTATCTGGATAGGCTTTGGTGTGCTGGCAATATTCGATTTTCTGAAGAAGAAAATTCCGGCTGTGGCTGCTGCGGGTGCAGCTACGCTAATATGTATTACCGCTCCCGTATTGATGGCAAACGATGGATGGGACGACCACGACCGTTCCGACAGATACACGGCTTTGCACTTCGCCATTAACTACCTTGAATCGTGTGAGGAAAATGCCATCATCTTTACTCAGGGCGATAATGATACCTATCCTTTATGGTATGCGCAGGAAGTGGAAGGTGTGCGCACTGATGTGCGTGTAGTGAATTTGAGTTTGTTGGGTGTTGACTGGTATGTGCGCCAGTTGAAATATGCCATGAACGATGCCCCTCCCGTGAAAATCTCATTTACAGACGAACAATACCTTGGCAGTCGTAGAGATGTTACCCGCTATTTCGATACCAAAAAATTAGACCAGAACAAATACTACGACCTTACAGAAATTTTGAAATTCATTGGTAATGACGATAGAAAAGCACAAGTGCAGTTAACCAGCGGTGAGTTCGTGAATTATCTTCCCGTGAAAAATTTCAGATTATCTGTTGACCCGAAAAATTTTGAAAATTACGTTCCTGAAAAATTCAAAGACTCGCTTCAAAATGAAATTCTGTTCACTTTGGCAAAAAATAACCTGCTGAAAAACGACCTGTTCACGCTCGATATTATTGCCAATAATATTAATGACCGCCCGATTTATTTTGCAGTTTCGGTAAGCCCTGACAGTTACTTGGGTTTGCAGAGTTATTTCCAGTTGGAAGGGTTATCATATCGTATTGTACCGATACCTGCTAAAGATGCAGATGCTCAACAACAAGGATATGTGGCAACCGACCTGATGTATCGCAACGTGATGGAAAAATTCAAATGGGGAGGCATTGAAAGGAAAGAGCAAGTAAGCTATACCGTGCAAGCAGGGGAGACCATTTTCGATGTTTGCGACAAGTTCGATATGCTGCCCAATCAGGTGCGTAAGCTCAATAACCTTGAGGGCGAACTAATTGTTGGAACTACGCTTAAAGTTGAAAAGCCGGTGTTTACGTATCTCGATGAAAACATTCAGAGAATGACCATGAACTTGCGCAGTAATTTCACTCGTTTGTCTGAAGCGCTGTTGCGCGAAGGGAAAGTAGATTCTGCTGTGGCGGCTCTGAATCTTTGTCATCAAGTGTTTCCCGAAGTAAGTGTGCCTTACAATATATTCATGATTCGTTTTCCCGAAGTGTATTACAAGAAGGGCGATGTAGAATCTGCTTCTTATCTCGTGAAAGCCATTGCCCGTGTATATGAGCAGGAATTACGTTTCAATACCGACCCGATTATTATTGCTCGAGACCCGGGAGCAAAACGTGCGGCACAACAAGCTATGGCAGTAATGATGGAACTTACCCGTTTAGCGAGACAATATCAGGATACCGAAACAGAAACTCAATTGAGTGAAAAACTTCAGACTTATCAGAATATGATTATGCAATAGGTGATGTGCTGAAAATTTCAGTTTTTTTCAGTCTTTTAATGTGCTGGTGGATGTTTCATTTATAGCTCTATCTTCTATCTAAGTGAGTTTGATCATTTATACTATTATATTGATGATGTTCAGGTAATCCTAATTGAATGACATTTTCGTCTCGCTCTTCCCGATTTGCCATCTGATGCATCTTTGTTACTTTCGTGCCAACGCATAAGCCTTGTATGGCTGGTGTATTTTTTGTTTCACTGCTCACACTTTAACTGCATTTCTTTTGAAGTCTTCCGATAATTCTGTCAGACTGTTTGGTTCAGAAAATTACGGGTGTGCTTATTACAAATACTTGTCCTATTGTTTTGCGAGAATCATGTTTTTGTTGTGCTGTTGGTCGGTTTTTCATTCTGAAATTTTTGCACAAACAGATTCGGTCAATTGGCAGCAATATCCATACATCAATACCGAACAAAATGTTTTGAGCGGTTGCGATTCGAGCGAAAATTTCAATCGTTTTCTGTATTTGTTGGATAGCCTTGTGCATCATCAAAACTTTCAGTTGAACATTGTGCAATTTGGCGGCTCGCATATTCAGGCAGATGTGCATTCAAATTATGTGCGCGAAAAACTACAGTTGTTGCAGCCCGGAATTTTAGGCCCGCGCGGAATGATTTTTCCATACAAATTGGCACAAACCAACAACCCCAACAACTACAAAGTAGAATACAAGGGAAAGTGGGAAGGGCACCGCAGTTCGGTAAATTCCGCACAATCACACTGGGGCGTAACGGGCATCACCGCTTCTACGCACGATGATGAAGCTGAAGTGAAAATATTTTTTAAAGAGGGAGTTTGTAAACGAGAGTTTAATCGCGTGCGGGTGTTTCACAATTTGAAAAACACAGCATACACGCTCAATCTTTTCAATAGTTTCAAATTGCTGAGTGTAGAAAGAAATCCTTCGGAAGGATATACACTTTTCGAGTTTGAAGATTGCGTGGAATCGTTTGTGCTGAAAGTAACCAAGAACGAAGATGATGGCTCCCGTTTTGAACTCTACGGCATTTTGTTAGAAAACGATGACCCCGGCATTGTGTATCACAGCATCGGTGTGAATGGTGCGAGTTTCAGAACCTATTTTCGTTGCGAAGATTTTGCCAATCATCTCAAATTCATGCACCCGCATTTGGCAATTATTTCTATTGGCACCAACGATTCTTTCGATTCTGATTTTACTCCCGAACTTTTTGAAGCGCGCTATGAATTATTTTTCTCTTTGCTGAAATCGGTAAACCCCGATATTTCTCTTTTGCTAACCGTGCCCAACGATAGCTATTCGCAGAAAAAATACAATAACAAAAACACTATTTTGGTGCAACAGGTAATTTTAAAATTAGCCGATAAGTATCAATTGAAAATCTGGGATTTTTATAACATTATGGGTGGCAGCAAATCGGCTGAAAAATGGTATCAGGACGGGTTGATGAAAAACGACAGGATTCATTTCAGTCATAAAGGTTATGAACTGAAAGGCGAACTGTTGTATCAGGCAATAATGAAAGCGTATCAGGATTTTATTCAACTATCAACACCGGCTAAACCGAAAGATTGATGCTCGAAAGGCTGACAGAATTTTTCATCTATAATCCCGCTGAACCGTTTCTGTTTTCACGGTTAGACTTCTGGCTGTTTTTTCTTTTTGCCTACATGGGCTTTGCGCTGCTGCACAAACGCCACGAGTTGCGCAATTTATTTTTGATGGCGGCAAGCTGGTTTTTCTATTATAAAACCGGTGGACTTTTTCTCGCGCTGCTCATACTGAATACCCTTGCCGGATTTGGTTTTGCCAATTTCATGGCGCTCACCGAAACCCGATGGAAACGAAAAGTATTGCTCGGTATCAGCATGTTTATTCATTTGGGTGTGCTGGTGTATTTCAAGTATGCTTATTTCTTTGCTGAAATAGTTTCCAATGTGTTGGGCGAAGAAATTAATATGTCGAATCACCTTGCTATCATTGCTAATTCGGTGGTGAACGACCAGGTGTTCGATGTGGGCGCAATTATTCTTCCGGTAGGTATTTCGTTCTACACCTTTCAGATTATTACTTATGTGGTAGATGTTTACAGAGAAAAAATTGAACCCGTTGAATCGTTTTTTGATTTCGCTTTTTATGTTTCTTTTTTTCCGCAGTTGGTGGCAGGTCCTATTGTGCGCGCTTCCGATTTCATTTCGCAACTCTACAACGACAGTCCCATCAGCAAGCGAGAGTTTGGTAGAGCGTTGTTCATGATTCTAAAAGGGCTTTTCAAAAAAATATTCATTGGCGATTTCATTGCCGTGAATTTCATAGACCGCGTATTCGACAATCCGCTTTCCTACACGGGCTTCGAAAATCTTTCGGCTTTGTTCAGTTATTCGTTGCAGGTGTATTGCGATTTTTCGGGCTATACCGATATTGCCATCGGCTTGTCGTTGCTGATGGGTTTTAAGTTGTCGCCCAATTTCAATTCGCCCTACAAAGCGCTCAATGTGGGCGATTTCTGGAAACGCTGGCATATTTCCCTTTCCAATTTTCTGAAAGATTATCTCTACATACCCATTGGCGGCAATCGTCATGGCGAAGTGCGCACCAATATAAACCTCATGATTACCATGTTGTTGGGTGGCTTGTGGCATGGCGCCAGTTGGAATTTTGTAATCTGGGGCGGGCTGAATGGTATCGGTCTGTTGGTGTATAAATTCTGGAAACGCATCAGTCCTTATGAACATCGCACCGAGTGGATTGTAACACTTTGGAAAATCAGCATCACTTTTATTTTCATCACGTTTACGCGTGTGTTTTTCAGGGCCGATTCGTTGCAAACGGTAGATGAAATTTTTACGCAGTTGTTCGGTAATTTCGGTTTCAGTTTAATTCCCGAAATCATCGTTTCGTTTTGGAAAGTTTGGTTGGTGGTGTTGTTGGGCTACATCACTCACTGGCTGCCCTACAGTTGGAAAGAGCGTGCCGAAGCATGGTTCAGCGATAGTCATTTTGTAGTAAAAATCATCATCACGGTTGTCGTGATGTTCATTATTTATCAATCGGTTACTTCCGACCTGCAGCCGTTTATTTATTTTCAGTTTTAATTATAGCTACACTTTGTTCATCACTATTGCCAACTCTTTCCGTTCTTTGCGGAAAATATTCAATCCTACTTATGAGAATTATTCCTGCCATAGATATTATTGATGGAAAATGTGTGAGGCTGTATCAGGGCGATTACAATCAAAAAACGGTTTACAACGAAAATCCTTTAGATGTAGCAAAATCTTTTGAAGATGCAGGGTTGAAATATCTGCATCTGGTGGACTTAGACGGAGCCAAAGCGGGAAAAATTATCAATTTCAAAACGCTCGAAAAAATTACTTCTAAAACTTCGCTGCAGGTGGACTTTGGCGGAGGCATCAGTTCTGACGACATGATTAAAATACCATTCGAATGTGGAGCCTCACAGGTAACAATAGGAAGTCTTGCGGTAAAATCGCCAGATATTGTGGAACGTTGGCTGAAACAATTTGGCGCTGAAAAAATTATTATCGGTGCCGATGTTCAAAATGAAAAAATTCAGATACACGGATGGCAGGAAGACAGCAAAATGTATGTGTATGATTTCATAGGAAATTATGTGGAGAAAAAAATAGAATATGTCATGTGCACCGATATTTCTAAAGACGGAACCCTGCAAGGAGCGGCAACCGAATTATATAAAATAATCAAAGAGCATTTTCCCGAAATAAAACTCATTGCCAGCGGAGGCATCGGCTCTATGAACGATGTTGAAGCTTGCGCAAAAGCAGGCTGCGAAGGGGTAATAATCGGAAAGGCGATTTACGAAGGAAAGATTAAGTTGGAGGAATTGAGAAAATTGAATAATTGAAGTGAAGATTATGAAGGCTGAAGCGTTGATAGTGTAGGGTTGATTTTTTTCTTAATAGTTAGAGTTCTGAAATTATTTGTAATTGTTCCACCTCCGTTCCGCCTTTGGCGAAACACCTCCGCCAGCGGAGGACATAATGTTTTCCATTGCCAATTATAGGAGCGAAAGCACTACAAAAATGGATGAGAAAATACCTTTGAAATTTAGGTGAACCTTTGTCCCCCGCTGGCGGGGGTAGGGGGTGGAACAAAATAGTCATTTTAACAGGCAACAAACAAAATCTGAAACCCTAAATCGCATAATGTTAAAGAAGCGTATCATTCCCTGCCTCGACATCAAAGACGGACAAACCGTTAAGGGAATTAATTTTGTGAATATTCGTCATGCGGGCGACCCGGTAGAACTGGCTACAGCCTATTCGTTGCAAGGTGCCGATGAGTTGGTGTTTCTGGATATTACTGCTACTGTAGAGAAAAGAAAAACTTTGGTGGAATTAGTAAAGAAAGTGGCAGCAGCTATCAATATTCCGTTTACGGTGGGTGGTGGCATTGCATCGGTCGAAGATGTAGATGCCTTGTTGCAAGCCGGAGCCGACAAAGTTTCGATTAATTCTTCGGCAGTAAAAAATCCCGAACTCATCAACCAATTGTCAAAATCTTTCGGCAGTCAGTGTGTGGTGCTAGCGGTAGATACTAACCTTGTAGAAAACGAATGGCTCGTGTTTGTGAAAGGCGGAAGAGATGCCACAGCGCTAAAAACTTTCGACTGGATAAGAGAAGGTGTGGAGCGGGGCGCAGGAGAAATTTTACTCACCAGTATGGCGCACGATGGAACTAAAAACGGTTTTGCAGTAGTGCTCACGGCAGCAGTCAGCGAAATAGTATCGGTTCCTGTAATTGCATCGGGTGGAGCCGGAAGCTGCGAGCATTTTAAAGAAATTTTTTCCGAAGGAAAAGCAGATGCCGCCTTAGCAGCCAGCATTTTTCATTTTGGAGAAATTCCCATTCCTTCGTTAAAGGATTACCTTCGCAAAGAAAATATACCGGTAAGATGAGAACCCCCGATTTTGATAAAAACGAATTGTTGCCTGCTGTTATTCAGGATATTCAAACCAGAAAAGTATTGATGCTGGGCTATATGAATGCAGAAGCCTGGAAGAAAACACACGATACCGGAAAAGTTACTTTTTTCAGCCGTAGTAAAAACCGCCTCTGGACAAAAGGCGAGGAGTCGGGTAATTTTTTGGAATTTATAGAAGCCAAAATTGATTGCGACCACGATACCATTTTGATATTTGTGCGCCCCACCGGTGCGGTTTGCCATACGGGAACCGATACTTGTTGGGAAGAGCGCAATATTTCCAATAATTTTCTGGAAGAACTTTCGGGTATTATACGCGAGCGAAGCCTGCAGCCTTCCGAAACATCATACACGACTATACTTTTTAATGCGGGCATCGCCAAAATTTCGCAAAAAGTAGGAGAGGAGGCAGTCGAAACCATTATTGAAGCCATGAAACAAGACCAAGCTCAGCTTCACGAAGAAGCGGCTGATTTGTTGTATCACCTTTTAGTTTTGCTCGAAGCTTCCAACACTTCTTTAGATGAAGTGGTGGAAGTGTTGAAGAAGCGCCATAAGAAATGAAATTCCTTCCAAGAATATTTATTCTTTTTAAAACACCAATTCCGAACAAACGAATTTTTTAGTTATCAGTTTCCAGCTGGCAAAACTATCGTCCCTCGCCACTCGTCCCTCGCCCCTTAAACTTCTCAGAGTTTAGAAAATGAAAAACTTTCTTTGCCCGATTCGAGAATGATGCCTTTGATTTGGTTCTTACGCATCTGCACCAGCATTCTGTAGCCTTTTTTCTTATTGAGGAAAGTTACTTCCGATTGAGGCTCCATTTCGAGGTCATCATCATCATCGTCATCATCTTTCATAAATATTTTACCGTCTTCAGAGCAAAGCAGGTTGATGGTTTTTCCAAAACTGTTTTTGTAACAGCCTGCGAGTGAGGCCAAGTTTTCCTGCGAAATAATACCTTCTTCAGGTATTATGGGAAATTGTGCCAACTTAGAAAGTGTTCTGCCCCAATGCACCGATGATTCTTTTTTTCCGGTGCGAACAATTACGGTATTGTTATCGGGATTTACGTAAACCACCTGCCCTCTATAGCCGCCTGCAAAAAAATCGTTTTTATCAAATACATTTTCTGTGGGGTAAGTGTCTAACCAAAAGCTGTAAGCATACGTAGGAGAAGCTCCATTAGTGGTGTCGCGGGTGCGGTTGATAAGGGCATAATCTTCGGGCAAAAGATGTTCTCCATTCCAAATGCCGTTGTGGAGATAAAGTTTTCCGAGTTTAGCAATATCAATGGGTGTAGCCGAGATGCCTCCATATTGTTTGGCAGAACCTGTTTTATCGAGCGACACTAATGCGTCATGTTCCATTCCCAATGGTGCCCAAATCTTTTCTCCAAGATATTCTGCAAATTTTTTCCCGGTGGCTCGCTCTACACACATGCCAAGTATTTGAGTAGTCATGGAGGAGTATGCGAAGTTTGTTCCCGGTTCTTGTTTCATGCCTATTTTCCGACATTTCTTTTCGTGGTCTTTGGCATAATACATAGTAAGCAGTTTGCCCGGATTTCTATAGTCTTTTTCGGCAATGCCCGAAGTCATTTGCAGCAGGTGGCGAATGGTTATTTTTTCTTTTCCTTTCTGATTAAAATCGGGTATAAAATCGCTTACGGGTTGGTCGAGGCTTTTAATGCTACCGTCTTTCAAAGCCATAAAAGTAAGTGTGGCTGCAAATGATTTAGTTACTGAAAATACCGTTTGAATATTATCGGCTTGATAGCCGTTGAAATATTTTTCGTAGAGAATGGTATCGTTACGAATAACAATGAGCGAGTGGGTGCCGGTGGCTTCGAGAAATGCTTCGGGCGATTCGTATTCGTAATAGGTATCTTTCTTTTTTGAAACTGACCAAAGGAATTCATCGGGTAATTGTGCGTCATTTTCAACGCGGGCAAATGCGAAAGCCTGTTCAGACTTGCTGACGGTGTCGGTGTTGAATATTTGGTAATCGGTGATTTTGGGAACATTATAACGAATCACAGCGCAACTATTGAGCAATAAAAGTGAGAGGGCAGCCGCCCACACCATAGGCAGTTTCATGAAAGCATACTTTTTTAAATTTCTGAAAGGGAATAATAAACAGACACTCAATGCCGCTAAAAGGTTGCAGGCATATACAAATTAATTTTTTAATCAGATGAGATTAATGGAATAAGGAGGAAAGCCCCCACACTATCGCATTCAACCTCATTGAAGCAGCAGTATGGAGTTATCATTGAAAACCTCTTACACTATCTGGTTTTCATCATTTTTTTAGTTTCAACAACTTTGCCGTCTATAAGCAGCGAATAGTTGTATAAGCCGGTGCTGAGGTTCGACTCGTCTTAGCGTCCGCTAAGACTCCAAACCCCATGAAGCGTCCGCTCATATTTTCTACCATAATTCATTATATGAAAGCTCAAATTATTGGTAGTAGTGGACGCTACTACCAGTGGGGGATTTTGTTTTCTAAACATATCAAATAAACCTTACTTTTCTGCTATCAGATTCAGCTCTTTTTTAAGCATTGCAATTTCTGCCTGTAGAGCCAGTATCAATGTATATAAAATGTGAGTATCCGTAGCGGTGGTTATTAGTTATTGCTGTGCGGCAATAGTGCCATTTACATCTAAATTATATTTCGGAGCATCGGTGCCAATACCTACATTGACATTGTTTCCTAAAACCAAACTGTTACTTTTCATTACACAGGCATTGTAACCAATAGCGGTTGCATTGTGCAAATAAGGAGATACTGAAGCATTATAGCCAATACATGTAATGCCCGTTCCACTTGTCGTATTATTCTCCCCCGCCCCCACACCTACAAAAATATTTCCCGTGCCGGTGTTTTTCAATATACTCAACCCATTAATCCTATAATCTCCACTCACATTCACATTCCCATCTACATCGAGTCTTTCTGTTGGTGTATCTGTGCCAATGCCTACATCGCCAGTTTCGTTTATGCGCATTCGTTCAAGATCATACGTTTTAATAATAATTGAATAGGGGTCTATTGTCCCTATCTCTAAATCACTGGTGCTATTGTTGCCTCCAACCTCCCAGTAGGTTTGAGAATTAGCTATTTGAATATTGCAAGCAACGAGCATTGCAATGATTCCGATTATGGTTTTAGTTTTCATATAAATTGGTTTTAAGGGTTTAAAAAATGGAAAGTTTTAAAGTGTATTTTTTATGAGGTGTATTTACTGTTAAATAATAATTCCCTTTAGGCAGGTTGTTCTTTTTAAAAAGTAGTTTAATATTGCCGTTATAGGTTTGCAGTTCTGTAATGTCCGGCTGGTATATTCTGCCCAATACATCATACAATTGATAAGTGATTTGTCCTTGTTGAATAGCATTTACTCCATTAATTTCTATATTAGCATAATCGCTGAAAGGGTTGGGATATACTTTGGTGGTGTTAAATTCTAATTGATTAGATTGGCGTGTGCTCACCAATGTATCACCATAGCAGGGAAAAGCAGAACTGCCTGTGTAAAAATAACTTTCTATGGTATTCATCAATCCTCTCGATTGAGTGATAGCCCCTTCTAAATAAAGTCCCCATGTATTAAAATCACATAAAGTATCAGAAATATTAGGATGATTAATTACGCCAAGATGTGTATTATGTGGTGCGCCAGCTTGTTCAACATATATTTTCCCATCTCTGCCCAATTGCATTGAACGAAAGGTAGTTGGAACAGAAGCAATTATGGCTTTTCGGGAAAGGATTATATTATTAGCATTACCCGCCTCCACATCATATTGAAACAGTCTTGCACCAGTTGCCCCAACATATAATTTAGAATTGTCGGGTGAAAACGATAAAGCTGTTTCCATTTCACTTATTAATGCAATAGGATTGGAAATTATACCTGTTGTTTTATCAAAATCATATAAATGAGTGGGAATTATTGTTGCAGATTGAAACGTAATTGCGAGTTTGTTACCGTTTGGAGAAAATTTTAATCTTCCGCCTTGTATTTCAGCATTGCTTATAGGGTCAAGTTCAGAGACTACCGGAATGGTGTCAATTCCGTTTTCTGTAATAAGATAAGCCAGAAATTTCCGGCTATTAAACTCATGTGTTACCACCCACACATCTTTTCCATTGCAATGATGCACGGCAGCTAGATGTCTGCCTACCTGATTTGAATGTAACACTACATTTTTTTCTACCACCTCACCTAAGCCTGCACTGGCAGTTATGTCAATAACACTGTAATACAAAGTTCCCGGAACGGTGAAATAATATATAATATCAGGATTGTCGGGTTTAGGCACAGCAATGGAGCTACGTGCCACTTGATATTGCCCGCCTATATCATTATTACTATTGGTCATTTCGTTATGTAGTCGGTTAAATATTTTTGAATGACCGTATAATTGAAGATTACTTGAGGGGTCGCTTATGGTTGTTCCAGTTCTCCCTTCTCCATGTTTCATTACAATTGGTGAGCCACTATCAAAATGTAAACTGGGTGCATCATTAGCAAACAGAGAAGATTCACTCCCAAAATACCATTTATTAGCCCTGTCCACCTGCAAGCCGGGGTTTTGGTTTTGGGCAGACAAAACAGAAAACACTAAAATCAAAAAGATAGAGAAAAGAAGTTTCATAATATTGATGGTTTTGTTTACTAAATATATCAAATAAACCTTACTTCTCGGCAATTAGATTTAGCTCTTTTTTTAGCATTTCCACTTCTTGCTGTAAATGCATGATGAGCACAAGCAGGTCATGGGTACCGGTGTCGGTAGTAACAAGGTATTGCGGAGCGGCTATGGTTCCACGTATATCTAATGTATAGATGGGCGCGTCTGTACCGATGCCTACATTTACATTATTGCCTAAAACCAAACTGTTGCTTTTTGAAACACACGCATTATTGCCAATAGCTGTAGCATTGGTAATATTTTCGTTTCCTATTGTATTACTGACTCCCGCTCCCTCACCTACAAACAAATTCCCTCCGGTTAAACTTTTCAATATACTCACCCCCCCTATCCTATAATCTCCACTCACATTCACATTCCCATCTACATCAAGTGTGGCTCCGGGGGTTACGATGCTGACATTGCCGTCTTTGTCTATTATCATTCTTTCTTCATTCTCTGTTATAATAATAAATGAAAAGGGGTCTATTGTCCCTATCTCTAAATCACTTGTGCTATTGTTGCCTCCAACATCCCAAGTTTGAGAATTGACTGTTTGATTATGTGAATCTATTTTGTTACTAATGTAAAATTTTTCATAACAAAAAAAGAATCTTATTAAGAAAAAATACAGTTGAGTTAAAAGTGGTATGGGCTGTGGAGATAGCTTGTTGTAATGATGTTAGAGTTGTATTGTGTTATAAAGCGGAGTTAATTGGATAGCGATTCAAATGGTATGTTTGAGGAATGAGCTTGTGTTGGTGTTTTTCCACATGTTTCCTCACAAATACTTTTATAATTGGTTTGTCCGCAAATAATTGAACCGTATCTTTGCACGCGATTTCAAAAATCAGTTCATAAAATCTGCATAATGGCAAACATTGGTAAAATCAAACAAATTATCGGACCCGTTGTGGACGTTAGCTTTGCGAACGCTGCCGGCTCCGTTCTCCCCGAAATTTTAAACTCCCTTGAAGTAACCCGCGACAACGGACAAAAAGTAGTGCTTGAAGTGCAACAACACTTAGGCGAAGACAGCGTGCGCGCTATCGCTATGGACTCTACCGAAGGCTTGATGCGCGGCATTGATGTAGTGGATAATGGTGAGCCTATTAAAATGCCAATTGGCGAAAATATTAAAGGTCGCCTGTTCAACGTAGTAGGCGATGCCATTGACGGATTAACTCCTATTGATAAAACAGGCGGATATTCCATTCACCGTAAACCCCCGATTTTTGAAGACCTTTCTCCTTCTACCGAAGTATTATTTACCGGTATTAAAGTAATTGACCTCATTGAGCCTTACGCAAAAGGAGGTAAAATCGGTTTGTTTGGTGGTGCGGGTGTAGGCAAAACCGTATTGATTCAGGAATTGATTAACAACGTAGCCAAAGGGCACGGTGGTTTATCGGTGTTTGCAGGTGTGGGCGAAAGAACCCGCGAAGGAAACGATTTGATGCGCGAGATGTTGGAAGCTAAAATTGTGAAATATGGCGACAAATTCATGCACGGCATGGAAGAGGGCGATTGGGATTTGGCTTCGGTTGACTATGAAGAACTGAAAGACTCAAAAGCTACTTTCGTTTTCGGACAAATGAACGAGCCGCCCGGAGCACGTGCCCGTGTTGCATTATCAGGTTTAACTTTAGCTGAATACTATCGCGATGGCGATGGCGAAGGCAAAGGTCGCGACATTCTGTTTTTCGTAGATAATATTTTCCGTTTCACTCAGGCAGGCTCTGAAGTATCAGCGCTTCTCGGACGTATGCCATCAGCCGTAGGTTATCAGCCTACTTTGGCTACAGAAATGGGTTTGATGCAGGAACGTATCACTTCAACCAAAAACGGCTCTATTACATCAGTGCAAGCGGTTTATGTGCCTGCCGATGACTTGACCGACCCGGCACCTGCTACTACATTCTCTCACTTAGATGCTACTACAGTATTGAGCCGTAAAATTGCCGAGTTGGGTATTTACCCTGCGGTGGACCCATTAGATTCTACTTCACGTATTTTGTCGGAAGACATCGTGGGCGAAGCTCATTACAAATGCGCTCAAAAAGTGAAAATGATTTTGCAGCGCTATAAAGAATTACAAGACATTATCGCCATTTTGGGTATGGACGAATTGAGTGATGAAGATAAATTGATAGTTAGTCGCGCCAGACGTGTGCAACGCTTCCTGTCTCAGCCATTCCACGTAGCCGAGCAGTTTACTGGCTTGAAAGGAGTATTTGTTCCGATTGAAGAAACCATTCGCGGATTCAACATGATTATGGATGGCGAAGTGGACGAATACCCAGAAGCTGCTTTCAACTTGGTTGGAACCATTGACCAGGCTATTGAGAAAGGCAGAAAAATGTTGGCAGGTAATTAATTCATAAAGCTATTAGCCGTTAGCCATTAGCCATTAGCTAATTCTAACAGCTAAAAGCTAAAAGCTAAAAGCTATGTTTTTAGAGATACTGACACCCGAAAAGAAAATATTCGAAGGGGAAATTAACGGAGTGAATTTTCCGGGCGTTTCCGGAGGCTTTGAGTTATTGAATAATCACGCCCCTATTATTTCTGCTTTGGAAAAAGGAACTATTCGTATCAATGCCAAAGACGGTGTGAAAACTTTCGACATCAATAGCGGTTTTGTTGAATGTTTGAATAATAAAGTAACAGTTTTGGTGGAAGGTGTAACATCATTGTAGTATCTTTTTTCGGAAAATTATTAAAGGCGGTTGATTCGGTTCAACCGCCTTTTTTGTGTTGGTAGTCAAAGCATAAGGATATTTTACAACATCTGATACTCAAATGTTGGGTAGCCGCGCTCGCCTGCATTGTTGAAGAAATCTATGAAGCGCATTTTGTAGTAGTTGCCCTCCTTATCTTTCAAAATAAAAATGAAATCGGGCTTTATGGAATAACGTGTTTCATCTAAATCGAAAGTTTTCCAATCGTAACCGATGGCATCTTGTGCGCTGCTGAAAGTGAAGCTGTTAATCGTTTCCAAAGTAATGTCGCCAAAAGTTAGGGAGGAATCTTTCACTGCTTCCACCCCTGAAATATTGAGTAGTGCTCCCGCAACCAGATACGGCAACGAATCTAATTCGGGAAAAATATGTGTGTAGCGGGTAAAGAGTAAATCCCAATCGTTTTTTGGCGGCTCAATTTTCACGGCTTTCCCTCCGTTGTCGAACGAGAGAAACACTTTGTTGTAAGCGGCATCTTTGGCAATTTCAACGGTATGGTCGTCAGTGCCATTGAGTTTTGCAAATCGAATACGATACACGCCATTTACCAACCCTTCAAAAATTACTTTTCGCATTTCGAGTTTGCTGGCGTTAGTATTGTTGTTGGTGGAGGAATTTCCTTCAAAACCCCTGTCAATCAAATACACCTGATGGAAGGAGGCAACATTATTATTATCGAACACACCCCATTCGCCAATAGCGGTTTGCTGAGGATTTCCGTTTGCTTCATCAGATTTCCATTGTGCGCCCAGTTCATTTCTTACGGCTTCAAAATCTGTTCTGTTGGTATTCCATGCAAACATCATTCTCGATGAATTGAGCCATATATGGTATCCGTTTTCAGAAGTTTCAAATGCCAAATCCCATGCAAGATTGCTATTGCTGCTCACAATAGTGTTGTTGAACAAATCGAAAAAATACTGCTTGTCGTATTGGCTGGTGAGCGGAATCTGAACTGTTTCCACATTGCCTTTTGGAGGTGCAGGTATGCGTTTTTCTTCTTTGAAGCAGGAAGTATGAAATAGCATCAATATCAGACATAAAAGAAGAGAAGTGAGATTTGAGAATGACCGCGGAATTGTAAGGTTGAAATAAAATCTTGATTCTATATCCTTCCAACTTAAATTCTGAATACGCTTCATCATCAATTTTTCCATTTCACTTTTCACTTTACCTGTTTTTCAAAATTAAACCTCAACCTCACAAAGTAAGTTCGCCCCCACGAAGCCATTGCATTGTTCCCACTGCCACCATGAAAGCCTGAAGCATATCCTGTGGCAGCAATATTCTGCACATCTAACAAATTTTTTGCTCCTAAGGTCAAATGAATTCTTTTGTTCCAAAACGATTTACTAAGCGCTATATCCAAAAAATTAAATGCCGCTAACTGTTGTTCCACTATAGCGCCTTCCTGTAAAGTGAGCGTTATCAGCGCACCGTTCCATTTATTAAAAACAGAAACATTTACCTCTGCTTTTGGAATGAGATAA
>CAZFFP010000001.1:68100-82556 GCA_964518215.1 uncultured Chitinophagaceae bacterium | reverse complement strand
ACATCATTAAAGAAGTATGCGGGTTGCAGTTTGAAAAAATGTTTGGAATTATATGTCTGTGCGTATTGCAAATTCAAATTGAAATTATGAGAAGTTTCTGCTTCTAAATCGGGGTTGCCGGTAATGTTGTGGTTAATATCCACAAACTCGAAATACAATTCTTTCAAATCGGGAGCGCGGAAACCACGAGCATAAGAGGTTCGCAGTATAAAATTGGCATGAGGCTGCAATTTCACATTTATTACCGGATTTACCGGTGCGCTGTAAGCCGTATTGTATGACCATCGCGCTCCGGGTTGCAGCACTAACATTTCAATGGGGCGAAAAGTCATATTAAAAAATGCTGCGTAATCACCAATGCTTTGTTTGCCTTCTTCAATTCGAACGCCTTTTCCAACTTCATGATTAATGTCGTATCCCAATTGATAATTGAACCAATCGTTTTTCTTATCGCGCACAAAAACACCACGAGCCATAACGGTATAAAAGCGACTGGTATCCTGGTCTTCAGCATTTGCAGTAAGCACTTTTTCGAGGGTAGTGAGGTCTTTGAGATAAGTATTTTTTCTCCGCATGAAATAATTGAAAGCCACCACTTGGTCTAAGTAATGATTTTCAAACAGCTTGCCTTTAGCGCTGATGGCATTATCAATTCTGTAAGTGGTGTAGTAATCATCGAAGCCGCTGATGTATTTGGGCGCGCGTTTTTCGCCTCTGTTTTCTATGATTTCGCGAAAAATATTTCCGGTGTATTGCAACTGCATTTCTTTCACTTTATAGCCATATTTCAAATTACCGAAGTATTGCTCTTTAGGTTTCCATAATCTGAATCGTCCGGTATCTACAGGCGACCATCCATCAAAAAAATATCTACCACCCGAAAGCGAAAGACTATTCTTCTTTTTACTATAATTTATGGCTCCATCAATATTATACACACCGGCACTTTCATAGAAAGTATTTACATTTCCCGAAATTTTTTCTTTACCTGCGTTTTTGGTAATGATATTGATTACTCCACCTAAAGCATTGGTTCCGTATTGCATCGAAACTGGACCTTCAATCATTTCAATTTTTTCGACATTGTTCAGGTTTATCTGACTCAAATCTATGTTGCCGTTGAGCCTGCCAATTACCGGCACACCGTCTATCAAAATTTTCACTTGTTGTCCGCCCAAACCTTGCATAGTGATACCCGAACCGAGAATGGCATCTTGCGAAACTCTGATATTTAATTCCTGACGCAATACATCGCGCAGATTGTTGGCTCCCCGTTGTTCGATGGTTTCTTCTTTTATAAGCCTAACAGGATAAAGCGATTTTTTTTCTTCTACCGGAGAAAAACTTGCGGTAACAATAATTTCATCTATACTGACAAGAGTGGGTTGCAACATGATGGTTTTGGAATCGCCTCTTTGAAGCGTATCTTCTGTTTTTAAAAATGAAGCATGTGATAATTGCACCACACAAGCATTATCGAAAGGAATTAGCACTATACCATCTGAAAGGGAAACTGTTTTGAATGGCTTGAGATTGCTGTCTATAAAACGCACCGATACATGTACGTCTTCTACAGGCTCTTGATTGGCAGCATTAAGCAAAATAATTTTTCTATCCTGAGAAAAAACTACTGTTGAGAAAAACAGGATACCACTAAGGAGAAAAGTTTGAATTGTAATTTTCATAATGCCTCTCCTAAAACAATCTTTACCGGTGAGATTCGCCAAAACAATGACGACTTACTACAGAATCAATAATTTCTGCTGTAAGGCTTCTTTTCCGTTATTTACTTTCACAAAATAGAACCCGCTTTCAAACGCAGAGGTATTAAGTAAATAATTGTTCAGCCCGGAAGAAACATTAGATTTTTCGCTGAAAATTTCTCTGCCGTTGATGTCAAAAACAGAAATGTTGATTTCAGTATTCTGCTTTGAACTGAATAAAATATTTGCAGATGCCTGAGCAGGATTCGGATATACTGAAAGGTTTTCCAAAAAAGTATTAACCCTATCTCCGACTGAAGCAGAAATACTATTCATCTGGGTTTTGGTAAAACTGATATTGCCATTTGCCAAGCCGCCAAAGCCCGTAAACACTAATCTCCAAATGTCGTTAAACTGGTCTTTCACAAAGAAAGCAGTGGAATCAATTATATCCCACACTGTACCAAATGGACCTAAATCGTACTTTTTCCAATTGTAACCAATGGTGTGAATGTTATTTGAAAAAGTGAAGCCTGTTTCTGTAACTATATCTACATCAACGCCTACGGCTTTTGCTACTTCTACATTATAGTTCATCAATACCCCAACAGCTTTGTTGTAGGGCATGGGCAGCGTGTCGGTAGCAAGGTATCTTCTGAAAACCACATCCCATTCGCTGGTGGCAGGTTCAATGTCAACCACAGCCATGTTTTCCAAATCGTAATACACAAAACTTTTTCCGGCATACAGGGCTTTGTCTAAGGTAATGGTTACCTCATTACTGTTGTCAAGGTCACTGACTATAATGGTGTAAACATAAAAATCGAGTACGCGAAACCATATTTTTTTCCAATCGCCATTGTTCAGTTTCACCACAAAAACACGATGACCGCGCAATTGCCCGGTGTTTACATAAACCATATTGCCGTAATCGGGATGTTCTTTCGTTCCGAAATTATTAAATGCGCCAAACTCCCAATCGGTAATATCATTATATAATTCAATCATTCCCGTGGTATCAATATTATTCCAATGAGCAGAATCCGGGTTGGCTAAAACGAAAGCTTTGATGTCCTTAGCATCGTTAATGCGCACCGCAGCAGAGCGCTGGTCTAATCCAAACTGCAAATCCCATCCGAGATTCGATTCGTTGGCGGTTTCTCCAAAACTGAAGCTGTAAAATGATTGATTGACATATTGTGCACCAATACTCACCTGATCATTAACAGGGATTTGAGCAATAGAATTTTGAAAGAAGAAACTGAAGCCAAGCAGTGGCAGTATAAAATTCCTATTCATTATTAAAAGTGCTGTTTGTTGAGAATTTTCGCGCTGCAAAGGAATAGCAAAAGGTTGATAAATAAAGGTTTTTTGTCGGTTCTGACAATTTTATTACAATTCGGAAATTGGGATGGACAAAGAAGAAATGGGATAGCGCTTAATTAAAGGCGCTATCCCTATATCAGGTTTTAAAAGTTCTTCGAAATCAGTTGATATTCTATAAGAAACCCATCATATTTTACAATGGACACAGTCGGATGAAAATAAATGGTATCGGTATTAAAAGTTCCGGCTTGGTTGTATGAAAATTTCAAACAGTTGGTGAAAGTTCCGGCAGGAACGGTTACCGTTTCGGTTTTTGAAAACAAACGATAACTGGCTGTTACGTTATTGATATTGCGCTGCCAAGTGTCGCCAACATTAGCATCGAGCGAAATCCACCAATGAGTTTGTAATAAATCTGCAATTTGACCGGCATAAAAATCTTTCCCACATGCCTGCCAATATTGTGGCGTAGGGAAATATCCCGATTCATTGTTGTTTTTTATATTCACGGTGATTCTTCTTTTTCCTGTACCGATGTTTTCCGCAACCGTATATGTAACAGTATCATCATCAAAAAACAATAATTGAAAAGCATAGGTAACAGAACGATTCACATTCAGAATCGGGAAATTACTACTGCCGTCAGTGCAACTATCGTCATCATCATCATCTTTTTTGCAGGAAGACAAAACGAATGTGGCGCAAAGGCTTAGCAAAAACAAATGCTTTAAAGTTTTCATGGTGTTGGTTTTGATGGGTGTTAAATAAAAAGTGCTTAGTCAAACTTAATAAATCAAAATATGAAAAAGCAATTTTACAATGACTTTAATGAGAAATTATTCAATGCTTTCAGACACATAATGCCTGAACAAACAATACACTGCCACGGCATCGAGTATATGCCAAATGGCGTGCCCCTGCACCAATGAATCGGGGTTGCAGAAGGCGCCATCGGTGATGGAAACATTCCATATTCCGAAAGCAGAAAGAAGAAAAAACAAACCTAAAAATCCCCAGATTTTTTCATGTTGCATTTTCCTCACAAAAACATTCAGTATTTCAAAAACAATAGCTAACGTGATGTAAAATGCGAAAGCAGTATTTCCCAAAAAACGAAAAATAAATTCCACATCAGAAAAATGTGCGAAAATGCACGTAACCAAAACAATTGAAAAAATAACCGTGAAATAAAATGGTTGCAGTTTATAAAATCTCTGAATCGCAAAAGCCATCATAAACGAAGCCACCAGATACATAGAAATCATATCAAAAAAACCGCCTACGGAAGTTTGTGTGGCATGCATTGCCATAGAGCCGGGACCGAGCAACACCACCAAACAAGAAAAAAATACAGCGAAAAAATCGCTTTGAGTCAGCGTGTTTTTTTTATGGCTGAATTTGCCCACCGCGAGTTGCCAGGCAATGAGCAATCCGGCAAACATAAATCCTAAATTCGACCAAGTGTTTGCAGGTTGTTTGATGAGTCCATCGTGTGGAGCTTCGCAAAAAACATCGGCAGTGCCATCGGGTTCGCCAAACCATCCGAATGCTACTGCTGTGAGAAATAAGCCTAACGAAACAATGGCTGTAACAAGTGTAATGTAAAATATTTTCGGACGATGAAATTTCATACTGTTGCTAAATATACAGCATTACACCACACACACAAACAAATTATTCTCTCTATTCGTGAGTTTAAATAAAGATTCGAAACTCACACGGGCAATGATGTATTTGTTTTTCGGAGAAATGTATTGCTCGATGGTTTCTTTAATATCGAGCGTTGTTAATTCTTCTTCAGCATTGTAGCGAATGTAAACCGTTAAATCAAAATTGGTATCTAACTGTAGTTTGCGTGTGCCATTATTTTTTTGCGCTTTCTGTAATTTTTTAAACTCATATCGGTAATGATATGAAAGCGCTGAAATGTCTGATAATACAGCGCTTCCCGTAGGGTAACTACCTGCGCCTTTGCCGGTGAACAATTGTTTATCAGAGAATGCGCCTTCCACTTCAACCGCGTTGTTTTCGTTGTAAATGAAATACAAGGGGTTTTCTTTAGAAACAAAATGCGGCAGCACATAAGCGCGCAGTTTATCGCCATGCTTATAGGCAGTAGCAATCAGTTTAATTCGTTTTTCTTTTTCGCCTGAATATCGAATATCGAAATCGGAAATATTGTTGATGCCCAAATTGAGAATCTGTTCTGGTTTGAGAATAATTCCGAAAGCATGAACCACCAGAATCACTAATTTGAATTTAGCATCGTAGCCTGCCACATCTAACCAAGGGTCGGCTTCGGCAAAGCCTAATTCTTGTGCTTGTTTTACTACTGCATTATAATCGGCTTTGTCTTTTTCCATTTTGGTGAGAATATAATTGCTACTGCCGTTAATGATGCCGCTCACACGAGTGAGCAGTTCATTGTCGTAGTATTCTTCCAGATTTCGTAGAATGGGAATACCGCCCGCCACTGCACCTTCATACAACAGCGCCACATCTTTTTCCTGAGCCAGTTTGTAGAGTATTTCGAAATTTTCGGCAATGAGTTTTTTGTTGGCAGTTACCACGTCCCATTTTTTGTTCATGGCTTCGGTAACGATTTCCAATGCATCTTCCGAGTTGTCTATCAATTCTACTATTACATTCAAATCGTCTCGACCCAACACGCCTTTTTTATCGAAAGCGAAATGACTCATATCAATTTTGCGAGGTTTGTTGCGGTGCTTCACCACAATTTTCTTAATGTCGGCAGTGAAACTTTGCGATTGTTGCAACACATCGTAAAGCCCCTGTCCCACACAGCCAAATCCGAAAAGCCCTAAGTTTAAATGTTTGTTCATTGGTTTTAGTATTGAGAATTAAGTATTGAGTAGTGAGATAATTTTTGTCTAACATCTCAATGCTCATTACTCCTATCTATTTCAAAAATTCACGCAAAATTCTATTTAATTGTTCGAACTCCAAGAGGAAACCATCGTGCCCAAATAAAGTTTCTAATTCGTGGTATTCAGCGTTGAGAATGTATTGCTCCAAATATTTTTGCTCATCTGGCGGATACAAAATATCGGTGTTCAATCCGATGCAACAGGCTTTGGCTTTGATGGTTTTTAAAACTTCTTCAACACTCCTATTTCTTCCTCTTGCCAAATTATGACTGTCCATTGCTTTTGATAAAGTGTAATAAGAATAAGCGTTGAAGCGCTTCGCCAATTTTTCGCCCTGATATTGCTGATAAGAGCTTGCTTTCAGATTATCGGCTTTATCAATTTCTTCTAATTGTGTTTGCTGAAAAGTATTATAATGACGATAAGAAAGCATAGCAATGGCGCGGGCTGCTTTCAAGCCTTCATAAGCAGCATGTGCGCTTTCATCGCCCCAAGTGATGTCGGAGGTGATTGCCATGCGTTGCGCTTCGTTGAAGGCAATGCCCCAAGGCGAATGGCGGGCGTTGGTAGCAATCGGCACTATGTTTTCAAAAACATCGGGTTCGGTTACTGCCCATTCCAACACTTGTTGACCGCCCAATGAACCACCGATAGCTACATGAATTTTTTCTACACCCAAATGCTTTCGCAACAAGATATGCGCCTGCACCATATCTCGCACGGTGATGAAAGGAAATTCTTTGAAGTAAGATTTTCCTGTTTCGGTATTGATGCTCAAAGGACCTGTGGTTCCATAGCACGAGCCCAACACATTGGCGCAAACAATAAAATATTCCGAAGGATTAAAAAAATCATTTTCGCCCACTAATCCTTTCCACCAATCTGCCGCATCGCTGTTGGCAGTGAGGGCATGGCATATCCAAACCACTTTGCTTTTGCCTGCTTCAAAATTGCCATAGGTATGGTAGGCTATTTCGATGTGAGGCAAAGCGCTACCGGATTCGAGCGCGAATGATTTTTTATGGTGAAAGATTTGTAAGGGCATTGTTTTTTTCGGACAATATAGATGGGTGTGTTATTTTAATCTTCGCGCTCTAATAGCCAGTATTCATCAGGATTCAGAGAAGTATGTATAACTGCTCTGATATTTACTATTTGCAATTGTTCATCAACTGTGTAATGGAGCATAAAAGGAAAACGACTAACAGGCAAGCACCGCACCATTTCGTATCTGATTTGAAAGAAAGGATTTTTCTGAAGCGTTTGAATGCAGCTTTCAATTTCATTTAAAAATTTTGCGCCCAATCCTGAAACCTTTGTGTCGTAGTAATCAATGGCATCTTGTATATCAAGAACTGCATCGGGTTCCAAAACAACCTCAAATTTTTTCATGATTACTTATGAGTGAATTTCTTTTTTGCATCTTCCCACTTCACTAAATTCTCACTCTTTGATTTTTTGATTCTGCTTAAAACCTTTTTTTTGTCAGATTCAGAAATATCAAAATCCTGATTTGCAATTTTCACAAACCGAAGTTGTTTCATCAATTGCTCGAAGAAGGGCAATTTATCTTCATCAATATCAATGGTAATTCTTCTCATAAGGTTACGGTTTCTCCAAAATTAATGAAGATTGCTATTAATACTTCGCCAGCGTATCATCCACCTCATCGGCATAAGCCAATATGCCGCCTTTCAGATTATACAAATTGTCGAATCCGAAACGCTCTTCGAGCACACGAATGGCATCGGCACTGCGCTTACCGCTGCGGCAATGCACTACCACCTGCTTTTCTTTGCTGATTTTGTCTGTGTTTTGCATCACTGTTCCCAAAGGAATCAATTCTCCGTTGAGGTTGGCAATTTCGTATTCGTAATCTTCGCGCACATCAATGAGTTGAAAATCGGCATTGGAGTCAATGAGTTCTTTTAATTCCTGAACAGATATTTCTTTCACGTTATTGATTTTTTGAGTTTCTGAATGAGCGGGTTCTTTTACAATTCCGCAGAATTGTTCGTAATCTATGAGTTCTGTAAGTGTTGGGTTTTCGCCCGAAATAGGATTGTGCTTATCTTTTTTAAATCGCAAAATTCTGGTTTCAAAATTCAACGCATCGTAAGTAAACAAACGACCTATCAAAGGCTCACCAACACCTGTTATTACTTTAATAACTTCACTTGCCTGCATACTTCCCACAATGCCGGGCAGCACGCCCAACACTCCGCCTTCGGCACAACTGGGCACCAAGCCCGGGGGAGGCGGCTCGGGATATAAGTCGCGGTAGTTGGGTCCGCGTTCGCCATTTTCATATTGATAATTGAACACGGTTACCTGCCCATCGAAACGGAAGATAGAGCCATACACATTGGTTTTGCCTAAAAGCACACTCGCATCGTTCACTAAGTAGCGGGTAGGAAAATTATCGGTTCCATCAGCCACTACATCATAATCTTTCAGAATTTCGAAAGCATTAGAGGAGTGAAATTGCGTGTTGTAAGTAATGAAGTTCACGTGCGGATTGAGCAATTTTAATCGCTCTGCAGCCACTTCAACTTTTGATTTTCCTACATCGTTTACAGTAAACAAAACCTGACGTTGCAGATTGCTGTCGTCCACTACATCCATGTCAACAATTCCAATAGTGCCAACGCCTGCCGCAGTTAAATAAAGCAACAAGGGTGCGCCCAAACCTCCGGTGCCAATCACCAGCACTTTGGCGTTTTTGAGTTTTTTCTGTCCTTCAATATTGAATTCGGGAATAATAATGTGCCTGCTGTATCGCTCCAGTTCGGCTTTAGAAAAGGTTACATTTTGCCAAGACATTTTTTAGAAGTTAGATTTTAGAAGTTAGAATATAGATTTTCGATTTTTCGATGATCGATTTTCGATAGTGTTGTCGCATATCGAATATCGCATTAAAGTCCTCCCGCGATGGCAGGAACAATGCTGATGACAGTATCGGTTGCAACAGCAGTGTTTTCATTTTCCAAGCCTTTGATATCGTCTTCGTCAACAAATACTTTGATAAATGAACGAATATTACCATCGTTGTCATAAAGATGGTATTTCAGGTCGGGGAATTTGTCGGTGAGTTCGGCTACGGCTTCTTTCACATTGCTTTTTTCAGAATGAAAATTTCCTTCGTTGTTGGTGAATTTTCTGAGGGGTGTTGGGATAATGATTTTTGCCATCTTTATTGGGTTTTAGATTTTAGAATTCAGATTGATGTATTTTGTATTTTTTCTTCTGTAAACTTTCCTTTTTCATTTAATCGCCACGAAAGTATATTATCGGTTTTACTTTTTTTTACCGAAACAATTACATAAGAAAAAAACGGAAGCGCTTGTTTCAAATCATGTTCCGAAGGTACTGCCGGATGGTCGGGGTGCGAATGATACACGCCTAACAAAGTCAGTTTGTTATCATCGGCAAACCTTTCAGCTTTCATATAATCTACTGCTGAAATTTCGAATCTGCGCTCTTTGTTTTCTTCTTTGGTATTCAAAACTTCTTTGGCTATGCTGATATTTCTTAGTTCGCCTTCTTCACTTCCGAATAAAAAACCACAGCACTCATACGGATACGATTGCTCGGCATCTTTGATGATGGTTTGTTTTGCTTCGGTGGTGATGGTTAGTTTCATTTAAGCCATTAGCTTTTAGCGATTAGCCTTTAGTTTTTTTGTCTCATATTTCAATTCTCACTACTCACTTCTATTTCAAAATCTCACTCAACACTTCCTGATAGTTGCTGCCGTGGTCGGGGAAAACGGTAACTACTGTTCCTTCTTCAATCTTACTTGCCACTCTTAATGCCCCGGCTAAATTGGCAGCCGATGAAGGGCTTAACAATATACCTTCTTCTTTAGCTACTTTTTTAATAAGGTCATAAGCATCGTGCGTATTCACTTCATAGTTTTTGTTTGCCAAACCTGAATCATAAATTCCTGGGACTTTGGCAGTTTCGAGGTGTTTCCAACCTTCTAAACCGTGCAGCGCAAAATCGGGTTGAAGAGAAATGAGTTCAATTTCGGGGTTCAGCTCTTTCAGTCTGCGACCGGTTCCTGTGAAAGTTCCGGTGGTGCCCAGCCCAGCCACAAAATGAGTTATCTGTTCGTTGGTTTGTTTGAATATTTCCAAACCTGTTGAGTGGTAGTGTGCTTTCCAGTTGTTGTCGTTGTTATACTGGTCGGCATAAAAATATTTATCGGGGTTTTCGAGAAAAAGTTCTTTGGCTTTTTCCTGCGATTCGTCTGTGGAACCGAAGCGTGAGGTGTAAACAATATTTACCCCATAATAGAGCAATGATTTTTTCTTTTGCTCTGAAGCATTTTCGGGCAGGCACAAAGTAACCGGAATGCCCAAAGCCGCACCGATAGCCCCATAAGCCACACCGGTATTGCCGCTGCTGGCATCGAGCAGGTGACGGTTTTCATCTATTTTACCTTCAAGCACGGCATTTTTTATAATATTGAAAGCAGGGCGGGTTTTCACGCTCATGCCCAACTGACTCCATTCTAATTTGGCAAATACTTTTACTTTTTTGTTTTTGTTCAGTTTGTTGATAGGTAAAAGCGGGGTGTTGCCGATAAAGGGCTCAATTTGTCTGATACGCTCTGTCAGACTTTGATGATAGATTTTTGTGCCGATTATAGTGTTCATATATGTTTTTTTGCTGGTGATATTTTTAAATTGGTATAAAATGAAAAACCCCCGTTTTAGCGGGGGTTTCGGTTTATCTTTCTTATGAATCTTTTCAGAACATCAGACAACAAATAACCATCCCGCCCGTGAGGCAGCACAACAACAACAGCAACAGCACATTTGAATGGTTTTTAGAATCATGATGCAGCAAAAGTATAGACTTAATACAATATTGTCAAATAAAAGTTTCAGAAAGTAGAATATTCCTAAAAAAAAGTTGTGTTGATGTTCTATAAAGTTGGATGTTTTAATTGAAACCAACTTGTCAAGTTAGAATAGTTTAACTCACATTTCTTATGTGAATATAGCTGCTGTTATTTTGGTAGATTTGAAGCTATGAAAAATACTCTGTTCAGAATATCCGGCTGTCTTTTGCTATGGGCAGTTACTATTCAAAATTCCTTTGCAATTCCTCTTGTTTTTGAAAAATCTATAGGAACTTCCGATTGCTATGAAGAAGCATTCAATATCATTCCTTTTGGAAACGAATACATTATTTCTGCCAATTACAATTGCAATTTTGGCATCGGAAATTTCAGAGGACAATTGATTCGCCTGAATGAAGATGGCGACACGCTTGATTTTAGAAAAGATTTGTCGGTTAGCGGATTTATGATTGCTACCAGCGACAATCACTTGCTTTTTGCCGGGGGCGACAAAGCAGGATTGGTTTACGATACAATTCTGCTTTCTAAAACCAATATTTTAGGGGACACCATTTGGACGAGAAAATATAAATTAGGGGTGTGCAATAACGTGGTATATGACCTTTTGGAAGTGGCTGACGGGTATGTTTTCACAGGATTTTACTCATCGTTCGACTGCATCAATGCGCAATATGATGCTTTTGTAATTAAACTCGATTTTGATGGAAACGAACAATGGATTTCAACGGCATCGGGTGCGGGCAATCAGCAATTTTATAAACTCAGAATTTTAGACAACAACCGGATAGCTGCATTCGGGTGGACAGACAATACTTCTGATAACCTCGGAAAAATGTTGCTCATGCAGTTTGAAGAAAATGGTTCGTTGGCAGACAGCTTTATTGTTTCTACAACAGGAAATTTCAGGGGCTATGGATTTGATGTGATGCCCGGTGGAAGGTTTGTGTTGATGGGCGTGAGAAATAACAATGAAATAAGAGCTTACAAGATAGATGCCTCCGGAAATATTCTGTGGCAAGAGTATTTGGGTAATCCTTGCGGAGGCTCTTATAATCAGGTGATGATGACCCGTGACAATCATTTTGCTTTTTTGTTATATCGTGATAATCTGGGCGTTTGTCAAAGTTCGCTCATCAAGGCAGACACTTCAGGTAATTTCTTATGGGATAAAATTTTCCCAGCCACCATTAGGTCAGTAGCACATCCTTCTGCGGGTAGTTTTCTTGTTGCCGGCTTTCAATTGAACATGAACGATTTTACTTCTGATATTTATGTAGCTCGGTTTGATACAACTCACAGCGACACTGCCCTGTCGGTAGTAAATAATTACATAGACGCACAGAAATTCAAAATATATCCTAATCCTTCGTCAACAAGTTTTATGATTACTGCCGAAAAAGATGTTCAGATGAATTATACGCTTTCAATTTCAGATATTTTGGGTAGGGAGGTAAAGCAAATAATTCTGGAAGATAAAAGTCAAATGATTTTGATAAATGACCTAAATGAAGGCATCTATTTTCTAACGGTAAAAGACCCAAAAAACAAAGCGATTTACAACAGTAAAATTGTTGTAAATCGCTAAATTATTTTCGGAAACAGCAATCAGCAAAATTCTGCAAACACAGCTTTCAGGTGTTCGCCAATAGCGTTGGCACTTCTGCCTTCAATATGATGGCGCTCAATAAAGTGTACTAATTTTCCGTCTTTAAACAAGGCCATTGAGGGTGACGAAGGAGGGTAGGGTAGGGTGTAAGTTCTTGCCTGTTGCACTGCTTCTTTGTCCACTCCCGCAAATACTGTTGCGAGATTATTGGGTTTTTTAGAAGCCTGTTCCAGGGCATATTTCACACCCGGACGGGCGCTTCCTGCGGCACAACCGCAAACGGAATTGAAAACAAGGAAGGTAGTGCCTTCGCTTTTGCTCAATAATGAGTCCACTTCTTCGGGTGATAAAAGTTCCTGAAACCCTATTTGGGTTAAGTCAGATTTCATGGGTGCTACGAGTTCTTCCGGGTACATATTTTTTTGATTTTAGATTTATGAATAAATATTTCAGATTATTACAACATTCCAAGTTCGAGTTTTGCGGCTTCGCTCATCATGCTTTGGTCCCAAGGTGGGTCGAACGTTACTTCCACTTTTACAGTTCCTAACCCGTCCAATTTTTTTATTTTTTCTTCAATTTCTACAGGCAACGATTCTGCTACCGGACACATAGGCGATGTTAATGTCATCAACACATGTACATTGTTACCCGCATCTACATTAACCTCATAAATCAATCCGAGTTCGTATATGTTCACCGGAATTTCAGGGTCATAACATTCTTTCAAAACTTCAATTACATCATTTTTTATTTCTACGAAAGATTTCATTATAATATTATGTTTTTATTGTGAATTGATTTCCTTTGTTTTGAATGCCATAGCATAAATTTTCATTTGCTTTATCATGGCGTTCAGTCCGTTACTTCTTTGCGAACTTAAATGCGAACGTAAATCAATGGCATCAATAAAAGTTAAAGGTGCGTTAATTATTTCGTCTGGTTTTTGTTGCGATAAAACTCTTACCAGCAAGCCAACTATTCCTTTGGTAATTACGGTATTGCTATCGGCTTCAAAAATAACTTTGCCATCTTCAAATTTTGAATGCAGCCACACTTTACTTTGACATCCTTTCACTATGTTTTCTTCAGTTTTATATGCTTCAGATAATTCGGGCAATTTTTTGCCAATTTCTATCAGATATTCATATCTGTCCATCGGGTCTTCAAACATGCTGAATTCGCTAATGATTTCTGCTTCTCTCTCTTGAATGGTTGACATTTTAATGATGCTGTAATTTTATTCTGATTTAACTCAATAAATACCCTGTAAAGTTATAACAAAGAGATTTGTTGTATAATCAACAGCCATAACCGCTGCTTATTCAACTCTGAGGCAAAAAAAATCGCTATGGATAATATGCACTATTCTTGTTAGAAATTTGTCTTCGGAATTATTGATTTCTGAGTAATCATTTTATTACGTTTACATAATTTTAATGCGAACATTCAACTTGCTTTGCAAATCCTCTATGCCAAAATATTCGGGAACCATAAAAACCAAATTGCCTAATACGGGCACTACTATTTTCACGGTCATGTCGGCTTTAGCTCACGAACACCGAGCTATTAACCTTTCTCAAGGCTTCCCCGATTTTCAAGTTTCCGAAAAACTTCGCTCACTTGTAAAACATCATATTGACAAGTGCGACAATCAATACGCGCCAATGGCAGGGGCGATGATTTTGAGAGAAGCTATTGCCGATAAAACAGAATCGCTTTACGGTGAAAAGTATCATCCGGAAACCGAAATTACCATTACTCCCGGAGCTACTCATGCCATTTATGCAGCCGTGTCGGCAGTGGTAAATGATGGCGATGAAGTAGTTATTTTTTCGCCCGCTTATGATTCCTATGCGCCTGCTGTAGCGTTGAACGGAGGCGTTCCTATTTATATTCCTCTGAAAGCTCCCGATTTTAGTATTCCCTGGGATATGGTGCGCAGATTCATTAATCACCGCACCCGGCTTATCATCATCAATAATCCTCATAATCCTACCGGTATGGCATTATCTGCGGTAGATATGCTTCAACTGCAAAAATTGCTGTTAGGCAATGAAATT
>CAZFFP010000001.1:30851-68000 GCA_964518215.1 uncultured Chitinophagaceae bacterium | reverse complement strand
TTGCGTTTTTGTTTTGCCAAGTCGGAAGCCACTCTTGAAAAAGCGGCTGCCATACTTCAAAAACTTTGAGTATTTTTTTGCGGCTTGTTTACTGATATTTTTTCAATTCTATTTTAGCCACTACACCGCGATGCACTTCATCCGGTCCGTCTGCAAGTCGCAATACGCGCATATAGGCATACATGGCAGCCAACGGCACATCATTACTCAACCCCATGCCACCATACATTTGTATGGCTTGGTCTATAATGCGACAGGCGATATTGGGAGCCACTACTTTAATCTGCGATACCTCACTTAAAGCGCCCATAACACCTACGGTATCAAGCAAATAAGCTGTTTTCATAATGAGCAACCTTGCCATATCAATATCTATTCTGGCATTGGCTATTATATCTCTGTTGCCGCCAAGATTTGAAACAGGCTTGCCGAATGCCACTCTTGAGTTGGCTCTTTCTATCATGAGTTTCAGTGCCCGTTCTGCCGCGCCAATGGCTCTCATACAATGATGAATGCGCCCGGGACCCAGTCTTCCCTGAGCTATTTCAAAACCTTTTCCTAATCCGCCAATAACATTTGTTTTCGGAACACGAACATTATTAAATGCCACTTCTCCGTGTCCGTATGGCGGGTCGTAAGTTCCGAAAACCGGCAACATGCGTTGTATTTCAACTCCCTCCGTTGCTACCGGAATCAAAACCATTGAGTGGCGCTGATATTTATGTGCATGGTTGTCGGATACGCCCATGAAAATTAAAATTTTACAATTCGGATTTCCAAGCCCTGTGCTCCACCATTTTCGCCCATTGATGATAACCTCGTTTCCTGCATCGGTAATTGTAGCACAAATATTTGTGGCATCGCTCGATGCCACTTCGGGTTCGGTCATGCAGAATGCAGAGCGAATTTTTCCTTCGAGCAGGGGTTGTAACCATTGTTGTTTTTGTTCTTCGCTTCCGTATTTCCAAAGCACTTCCATATTCCCTGTATCGGGTGCGTTACAATTAAAAATTTCTGGAGCAATAAGCGATTGCCCCATGATTTCCGCTACCGGAGCATAATCGCAATTATTCAACCCACCATAAGATTCATCGGGTAAAAACAAATTCCACAAGCCTTCTGCTTTTGCTTTTTCTTTCAGGCTTTCAACACGGGCATCTGGTTGCCATAGCCGCCAGTTGGCATCATGGCTGGTGGTTTCTTTCAATAATTGAGATTCGAGCGGCAAAATGTGAGCATTCATAAAATTGCTCACACGCTTCATCAATTCATTGGCTTTGGCTGAGTGTGAAAAGTCCATAAAAATTTATTTTTTCCTGAGTGAAAATTTGAATAAGTAATTGTTGAATTCTGAAGAGAAGACTAACAACCGTAATGCTTTAATACTTCATGAACAAATAGCGCTGTTACAAATCCCAGTCCTCCACCGGCATAAACTTCGGTAGGTGTGTGTCCCAAAAGTTCTTTCAATTTTTCTTTTTTAATATTTTGCTCCTGAGAGAAAAAACTCTGAATAATTTGGTTGAGCACTTTTGCTTGCCTGCCTGCTGCTCTGCGAACTCCGGCTGCATCATACATTACTATTATTGAAACACATACTGAAATAGCAAATGATACAGAAGTGAATCCGCTCACCAATCCTATTGATGTTGCCATAGCCACTACCGTAGAACTGTGGCTCGAAGGCATTCCACCGGATGCAAATAACATAGATAAATTAAAGGAGCGGCTTTTCCACGAAAGCCTTATAACCTTGAACCATTGAGCAGTTTGATTGGCAAGCCCCAAAGCTATCAGTACTTCAATTCCATTGCTCGAAATGTATTGACACCATGTCATTGCCTAAAAATAGAAAATTAGTGCAGCAAAAAAACAATAAGCGAAAAAGAAAAATCATCAGGCTCCCACTACCTTCACTTCTAAGCCGTCAATGGCTTCAGTAATGTGTATTTGACAGGAAAGTCGGCTATCGGGAAAAATAATCGGCAGCGTATCCAACATGTCTAACTCATCATTTCCTTGGGGTAATAAATTTTCTAATCCTTTTATAACTCTTACATGACAAGTGGCACACAAAGCCATGCCACCGCAGGTAGCTTCAATATCGTATCCATCGCCTTTGAGCGCTTCCATAAGGTTCAGCCCCATGTCTGTTGGTAGTTCAATGCTTCTAATGCTTCCGTTTTTGTCTTCGGCTGTAATGGTAATGAGGTCTTTCATAATCAACCACAAAAATGCTATACCTGCGCCAACAAGCAAAGTATTCTTTTGAAATAAAGCAAGAAAGATTATGATTCGCTAATTTCAACCACTGTAACTAATATCACCAAATTGCATTTTGAGCCGGGCTAATTTTGCAGCCGTATATTTTTATCAGATTATGGAAGTAATTATTACTTATTTGTTAGCATCGCTTATCGGAATTATGTTGGGTATGGTGGGCGGAGGCGGCTCCATACTCACAGTTCCTGTTTTGGTTTATGCAGCAGATATCAGTCCGGTGATGGCTACCGGATATTCTTTGTTTATTGTTGGCATTACCGCTTTGGTGGGCAGTTTCGATTACGCAAAACGCCAATTAGTGAGTTATAAAACAGCATTTTATTTCTCCATCCCTTCGCTCATTGCCGTTTATTTAACAAGGCTTTGGCTCATGCCCGCCATTCCCGAATCATTATTTACCATAGCCAATTTTGAAGTAACGAAGGATATTTTTTTGATGTTATTATTTGCTCTGTTAATGTTAGCCGCTTCATATTCCATGATAACCTCCGATTGTGATGTGAAATGGGAAGTTGAAAAACAAGAGCAATCTTTCAATTATCCCTTGATTTTGATAGAAGGTGCAGTGGTAGGTGTGTTAACAGGATTAGTAGGAGCGGGGGGAGGCTTTCTGATTATACCGGCATTAGTGTTGTTTTCAAAGCTGCCTATGAAAATGGCAGTAGGCACTTCATTAGTCATTATTGCAGTAAAATCTTTGATAGGCTTTGGGGGCGACCTTCAGGCAGGAATAAATATTGACTGGAAATTTTTAGGCGTTTTCAGCGCCATAACCATTACAGGTATTTTTATTGGCGGATATTTTTCTAAAAAAATTGATGCTTGCAAACTGCGCAAAGGATTTGGTTGGTTTGTTATTGCTATGGCATTATTTATTTTGGTTAAAGAAACTATATTGTAAAAAAAAATAAGAGCATGAACAGTATTCAGGAAGAAAAATGTTGTGTTACCAGTTGCGATAAACCATTAGATGGTAATTTTTGGAACGAACAATACCTATCAGAAAAAACCGGATGGGACTTAGGAGAAGTATCGCCTCCTTTGAAAAAATACATGGACGGATTGTCTGATAAAAACATCAGCATTCTTATTCCCGGCTGCGGCAATACTTACGAAGCCGAATATTTGCTGCAACAAGGCTTTAAAAATGTTACAGTGATTGATATTGCTCCGACATTAGTAGAGAGGCTTCAGAAGAAATTCGAAAAGAATACAAATATCAAAATCATTTTGGGCGATTTTTTTCAGCATGAAGGGCAGTATGATTTGATTTTGGAACAAACATTTTTTTGCGCCATTAATCCTTCGTTGCGAAAGCAATATGCCGAAAAAATGCAGCAATTACTGAAGCCCGGAGGCGTTTTATCCGGTGTTTTGTTCGATAAGGAATTTGATTTTGAAGGTCCACCGTTCGGAGGATGTAAATGTCAATACGAGCCATTATTTGAAAAAGCTTTTGAGTTGAAACATTTTGAAACCTGCTACAACTCTGCTAAGCCTCGTGCCGGCAGCGAATTGTTTATCGAATTGGTGAAGCGTTAATCTGCTTTTTTTTACAACTCCAGAAAATTTTTCAGAATACTTGCCCCAGTTGTGCTGCTTTTTTCGGGATGAAACTGCACCGCGTAAAAATTCTCTTTTTGCAAAGCAGCGCAAAAGGGCAGTAAATATTCAGCATCTGCAATTGCATATTTATTGGGTTCTGCGTAGTAGCTGTGAACAAAATATACATCAGGGTTCTCAAGATTTGCGAATAAAGAGCTTTTAAGATTCACAATATTGTTCCAACCCATGTGGGGCACTTTTCCTGTAGAGGGAAACCGCTTCACTGCCACATCAAATATTCCTATACAATCGGTATTGTTTTCTTCAGAATGCTTGCAAAGCAACTGCATACCCAAACATATTCCTAAAACCGGTTGCTTTAATTGAGTTATAAGTTCATCTAATTTTCTTTCTTTCAAATAAGCCATAGTAGTGCTGGCTTCGCCCACACCGGGAAAGATAACTTTATCTGCTTTTAGTAAGGCTTCATGGTCATCGGTCAATATCGGCTCAACTCCTAATCGTTGTAACGCATACATCACCGATTGAACATTTCCTGCATTGTATTTCAGAATGGCAATCATAATGTTCCTTTCGTTGATGGCAACTCATTGCCTTCAATTTTTACTGCCTGTTTAATGCTGCGTGCCACAGCTTTGAAAATAGCTTCTATTTTATGATGCTCGTTTTTACCTTTTGCTTTTATGTGAAGATTACATTTGGCAGCATCGCTGAACGATTTGAAAAAATGAAAAAACATTTCAGTAGGTAATTCGCCTACTTTTTCACGTTTGAATTTAGCATCCCATTCTAACCAGGCTCTTCCCGAAAAATCTATGCCTACAAGCGCATTGGCATCATCCATAGGCAGAAAAAAACCATATCGGGCTACTCCTTTTTTATCGCCTAATGCTTTCAGAAATGCTTCGCCCAAAGCAATCGCGGTATCTTCTACCGTATGATGCTCGTCTATATGCAGGTCGCCTGTTACTTTTATTTTTAAATCTATTCCTGAATGTTTGCCCAATTGATCGAGCATGTGGTCGAAAAATCCCAAACCCGTATCAATTGAAGTTGTTCCGTTGCCGTTGAGATTCAATTCAACCAAAATATCTGTTTCTTTTGTTTTTCGTTGGTGTGAAACTTTTCTTTCAGGCTGTTTCAGCAGTTCGTAAACCAGTTTCCAATCTCGTGTTTGAAGTGCAATGTATTCTTTTAGGGTTTCTTCATTATCAGGTATTTCATAAGCGCCTAAAGCTCTGCCATCATTCAGCCAGATACATTTGCAGCCTAAATTTTTAGCAAGCAACACATCAGTTATTCTATCGCCAATTACATAAGAATTTACCAAATCATATTCGCCATTGAAGTATTCCTTGAGCATTCCAATGCCGGGCTTTCGAGTATCTAAGCCATCTTCAGGATAACTTTTGTCAATGTGTTCGTTAATGAAATGAATGCCTTCACCTTCAAAAGTTTTCTTCATAAGCTCATGTACTTTCCAAAAATTTCCTTCCGGAAAATGCTCTTTTCCTAAGCCGTCCTGATTGGTAACAATTACTAGTTCAAAATCGGTTTCGCGGATAATTTTTCCCAACCACCGGAATATTTCCGGGTAGAAAACTAATTTTTCAAAACTATCAATCTGAAAGTCATCGGGTTCAAGAATTAATGTCCCGTCACGGTCTAAGAATAAAATTTTTTTCATGGAAATATGCTTGAGAAATACTTTTTGCGAAGTTATGTTATGAAATTGGTTTCAGAGAGTTATTAAAACACAAAAGCCCGCTTGAAGCGGGCAATGTATTTGATTAAAAAACAGTTCTTAATTTGAAGTTTTCGCTTCTATGAATAACTTACCCTTATAATATAGACTTCCATCTACTTCATAAGCATGATGCCTTAAATGAGGCGTGCCGGTAATAGGGCATGTTACAACATTCGCAATAGGCGCTTTTTTGTGAGTTCTTCTCTTATCTCTGCGGGTTTTCGATATTTTTCGTTTGGGGTGTGGCATGTTATTGTTTTTTAAATTTTTCTAAAGCTGACCAACGCTGGTCTATTTCTTCTTGTTTTTTTTCAGGAGCTAAATAACGATTCAGTGCTTCATTACAACTTTCATCAGTATTGCGCTTTTCGGCACAAATTTTCTGTAAAGGAACACTAAGGTTAACAAAGTCATAAATCTGATTAGCAATATCGAGATGTGAATCTCCGCGGGAGATGAGTATTACATCTTCATCATCGCTTTCCACATCTAAATTGCGGTCATCAAACTTCACATAAACACGAAATTCATCAAGTAATTCTTGTTTATAAACCTGGGCACAGCGGTCGCAATCGGCATTTACTTCGCCCTGAATAAAAAAATCGAGAATGAAAAAGTCGTTTTTTTTATCAAAGTCAACATCAATCTTAATGCTGCTTCCGGTTATTTGTGAACCTTCAAAATTGGCAAAGAACTCATCGTTTATTTCAAAGTTGAAGCGATGCTTTCCGGGTTTTAATCCCACAAAAGGGATTTGATATTGGCGCTCAAATTTCAACTTACAACGATTAAAGGTCTGCAAAGATAGAGAAATGGGGCGAAAATGGAAATGTTTTGATAAAAATAGCTTTTAAAACAAAAATGCCCCGAAAAAACTTCGGGGCATTTTGCGGATCGGGAGACGTGTTCCTATGCTTGCCATAGGAAGACTCGAACCCGTCCCTACTGCTTCGAGTAGGGATGACAGGGCAGCATTCTAACCTATTTCCAATTCATTTTTAGGAGAAGCGATTAACACTTCGATTCTCTCCAAAGAATATTTCTTCAAATTCTTTTCCCGAATTAGTGCAGATTTTTTGTCCGGCATGGTTTCGAAGTAAACCAATTTCCACGGCATTTTTGCAGAAGTGTATTGCGAAAAGCCTGCATTATGTTTTTCCAATCTTTTACAAACATCTTCGGTGTAGCCTTTGTAAAAAGAGCCGTCTTTTTCGCTTTGCAGTATGTAAACGAAATTTGACATAAACAGAAAAGCCCCGAAAATTTCGGGGCTTTTTGCGGATCGGACGGGACTCGAACCCGCGACCTCTGCCGTGACAGGGCAGCATTCTAACCAACTGAACTACCGATCCAATATTTTCTTTTCAAAGAAACTTTATTCTTTGCCGCTTTTTATTCACGGGGTGCAAATATACACTCTTTTTCAATTTTTCTAAATAGCATTCCCAAATTTTAAAAAATTAATTTTGCCTCACACTAATTCCATTCTAAATGGTATTCTTAGATTTTGAAAAACCGATTGCAGAATTATACGAGCAATTAGAAAACCTTCGTCAGGTAGGCAGTAAAGGACAAGTGGATGTGAGCAAAACCCTCACCGAACTCGAAGCCAAGATTACAGAAAAGAAGAAAGAGATATACAGCAATCTCAACGGTTGGCAGAAAGTGCAGATTTCGCGACACCCCGAAAGACCTTACACGCTGTTTTATATTTCGCAGATTGCCGAGAAATTTATTGAACAGCATGGCGACCGTTTGTTTGGCGATGATAAAGCCATCGTTGGAGGCTTTGCTTCTTTTGCGGGCGAAACAGTAATGTTTATTGGGCATCAAAAAGGTATTAATCTCAAAATGCGCCAATACCGCAATTTCGGCATGGCAAATCCAGAAGGGTATCGAAAAGCATTGCGCTTGATGAAGCTGGCAGAAAAATTCAATAAACCTATCATCACTTTTATAGACACACCGGGCGCTTATCCGGGCATAGAAGCCGAAGAGCGCGGACAAGCGGAAGCCATAGCCCGCAACCTGTTTGAAATGACCAAACTAAAAGTGCCCGTGATTTGTGTGGTGGTAGGCGAAGGCGCTTCGGGTGGCGCTTTGGGCATTGGTATTGGCGACAGGGTGTTGATGCTGGAAAACACTTGGTATTCGGTGATTTCACCCGAATCGTGCTCTTCTATTTTGTGGCGCAGTTGGGATTTTAAGGAAAAAGCTGCCGAAGCACTGAAACTTACCGCTCAGGATATGTTGCAGTTTAAATTGATTGATGATATTGTGCCCGAGCCGATTGGTGGCGCACATGCCGACCCCGATGGTATGGCTGCTTTTCTGAAAGGAAAATTGCTGGAACATTTGGCAGAACTGAAAGAACTTTCCCCGGAAAAACGCATTTCGAATCGCATCGAAAAATTCAGCAAAATGGGTGTATTTGAAGAGCAAAAACCCGAACCCATAAAAGAACCGGTAGCCGAAACTGCCAAACCCAAACGCAGACGCTTCGGATTGAAAAAACTTTAATGCCCACGTTAAAGTAAGCCCGATCATTACTAAAATCTTATCATTTACTTTTGCATTCCCGTTGTGAAACTACTGAAAAATATCAAAAAATGGTTTTATCAAAGAGCGTTGCTGAAAAGCATTTCAGAAACCCGTTTTGACAGGAAAGTTATGAGTTGGAATGAAGTAAAAACAGTTTGTATTTTTTTCGATGCTTCTTCGGTAAATGAAATTAATCTGGTGAAAAACTACATGAAGAAATTGCAGCAGGAAGGTAAAAAAACAGATGCGATTGGATATTTTAAAAAGCCCGATAAAGATGTTTCTATTCCGCTGCATTATTTCACCGCTAAAGCAGTTGATTGGAAATTTATTCCGCAAAAGAATATTCTTGATGAATATGCCGACAAAGAATTCGATTTGCTTTTGAATTTTTATATGAAAGAATGTTTGCCTTTGGAATATCTTTCAGCGCTTTCAAAAGCCAAATACCGCGTTGGCAGATATGACGAAATGAAAACGCATTGCAGCGATTTAATGATTTCACTCAAAGAACAAGACACGCTGCAACAATTTATAACACAATCAGAACATTATTTAAAACAACTTCATACTCATGCAACAACTTAAAGGAACAGGAGTCGCGCTTGTTACTCCTTTTAATGCCGATGGCAGTATTGATTTTAAAGGATTGGAAAGCGTCATCAATCATGTAATTAAAGGCAAAGTGGAATACATAGTGTCGCTGGGCACTACAGGCGAAACCGCTACCATGACCAAAGAAGAAAAAAAGCAAGTGTTGCAATTCACAGTTGAAACGGTAAAGAAACGTGTTCCTTTGGTGGTAGGATTTGGCGGCAACAATACTGCTGCCGTAATAGATGATGTAAAGAATGCCGACTTGAAAAATGTTGCCGCCATTCTTTCGGTAAGTCCTTACTACAACAAGCCTACACAGGAAGGAATTTATCAACATTATAAAGCCATTGCGGGTTCCACCTCAAAGCCGATAATACTTTATAATGTTCCGGGAAGAACGGCTACGAATATTGCAGCCGCTACCACTTTGCGATTGGCAAAAGATTTTAAAAATATTATTGCCGTTAAAGAAGCTTCGGGCGATTTCAATCAGTGTATGCAGTTGGTAAAAAACCGCCCCAAAGGTTTTCTGCTCATTTCGGGCGATGATGCTTACACGCTGCCATTGGTGGCTTTGGGTTTCGATGGAGTAATTTCGGTGGTGGCAAATGCTTTCCCCAAACAGTTTTCTGATATGGTGCGCTTGGGCTTAAAGAATGACAACGCCAAAGCACATAAAAACCACTATGCTTTGCTCGATATTACTTCAAATCTGTTTGCCGAAGGAAATCCTGCCGGAGTGAAAGCCGCTTTGAATATTTTGGGCGTCATCAAAACCGATACGGTTCGTTTGCCATTGGTTACTGTTTCAGAAAAGCTGCACAAAGAGTTGAAGGCGCAAATTCAGGAATTGTAGGTTACAAATGGTGTTCATTTAGGATCAAAGATTGATATTCCCTCTAAAATCATGTAAATCAATGCATCACAGCTTTTTCCCTAATTTTGTCCAACTCACCAACCGCTTTCAATGATGCCTTCTTTTAAAGACTATTTCGAGAATAATAAACAACGTTTTTTAGACGAGCTTTTCGAACTGCTCAGTATTCCTTCGGTAAGTGCCGACCCCGAATATCGCGATGATGTGTTTGAAGCTTCAGAGTTTATTAAAGAAAAACTTATAGCTGCCGGATGCGATGAAGTGGAAGTGTGTCCTACCGATGGCTTCCCGATTGTTTACGGTGAAAAAATAATAGACCCTTCACTGCCCACCGTGCTGGTTTACGGGCATTACGATGTGCAACCTGCCGACCCTTTTGAACTGTGGGATACGCCACCGTTTGAGCCGGTGATTCGCAACGAAAAAATTTATGCCCGCGGTGCCTGCGATGACAAAGGGCAAATGTATATGCACATCAAGGCTTTTGAAATCATGATTCAAAACCAACTGTTGCCTTGCAATGTGAAGTTTATGATAGAGGGCGAAGAAGAAGTGGGCTCACCCAATCTTGCGCCTTTCATTCGCGACAATAAAGACCGCCTGAAAGCCGATATTATTCTTGTTTCCGATACTTCCATGCTTTCGCTGGAAACGCCCACCATCACCACCGGTTTGCGCGGACTGAGTTATATGGAAATGGAGGTCACCGGTCCCAATCGCGATTTACATTCGGGTGTTTACGGGGGCGCAGTTGCCAATCCCATCAATGTATTATGCCAAATGATTGCTTCGCTTCAGGACGAAGACAAGCACATAATCATTCCTGGATTTTACGATGATGTGGCAACGGTTCATTTGGAGGAGAGAGCCGCTATGGCACAAGCGCCTTTCGATATTGAAGAGTATAAAAAACATTTAAACATTAATGATGTAGCGGGCGAATCGGGCTACACCACATTGGAGCGCACTTCCATTCGTCCTACCCTCGATGTGAACGGTATATGGGGTGGCTATACAGGTGAGGGCGCAAAAACCGTTTTGCCATCAAAGGCTTATGCCAAAATTTCGATGCGTTTAGTGCCTCATCAGAACGATGAAAAAATAAGCCAACTGTTTGAGAAGCATATTCAAACTATTGCTCCGCCTTCGGTGAAAGTAAAGGTAACCTATCATCATGGCGGTAAGCCTGTCGTTACGCCTACCGATTCTATTGGCTATCAGGCAGCCGAACAAGCCATTACTGAAACATTTGGAAAGAAACCTATTCCTTTGCGCACCGGAGGCAGCATTCCTATTGTGGCTTTATTTGAAGAAGTGCTGGGCCTGAAAACCCTACTCATGGGTTTTGGCTTAGACAGCGATGCCATACATTCGCCTAACGAGCATTTCGGGTTGAAAAATTTCTATATCGGCATAGAAACCATTGTGCATTTTTATGAGAAGTATGCGCTGCTGAGCAAAAAACAATAGTCAGGCTCATTTGTGTTTTGTGTCTTTTCGGCAATTATTATTTTTTATGTTTCGTTTTCAAGCAAATGTAATTCATGAGGATATTTTTGTTTCTTATTCATCTGCTTGCAATTAAAGTTGTTTTTGCTCAAAACTGCGCTGTTGTTTCAGCAGATAAAATGAATGTGCTTTACATTGGCGTAGATAATCCAATATCAATAGCATTAGAAAAATATGCTTGCAAAGATTTGTTGATTGAAATTTCTCAAGGGGAAATAATTAAGTTTGAAAATAACTTCTGCAAATATTCAGTAAAGGTTTTAAAACCAGGAAAGGTAGTAATAAAGATTTCTGATAAGGAAAACAGAACTATACTTGAACAATCATTTCGAGTAAAAAGAATTCCTGACCCTTTTGCAACTGTAGGAGGAGTTATTAATGGAGAAATCTCAAAAGCAAAATTGAGAGTTCAAAAGGGGGTAGTAGCATATTTAGAGAATTTCGATTTTGATGCAAAATTTGAAATTATTTCTTTCAACTTCAGTCTTTTTTCTATCAGAGGAATATTTCATGAAAAAAATATCGGTCCGGTATTCAATAGCAATATTATTTCTTTATTGCATGATGTAGAAAATGGTGATGCTATTATAATCGACAATATTTTGATAAAGGGACCTGATGTAGTCTTAAGAAAAATAAATGGAATTGCATTCAGGATAACTGACAGTGAATAATTTACCCCCTTTTAAATCCCCATGGAAGCAAGCATATAACCAAGCTTTGAAATATTGCGTCTTATCCAGTTTCTTAATCTCGAATTAAAAAATTGCTTCAATGTATTAATATCGGATAAAATGTTTTTAAAGGCAAACCGATATTAGTAAATTTGTGGGGTTATGTGGAAAATAGACCTTGACGATATTAAAACCTTCGAAGCTCAGATTGAACGTTTGGAGAAAAAGAAAAAGCAATTGTCTGAAAGAAGACTATTGCCTGCTATTGCTATGCAAAAAATTAAAGAAGGGCTTTTTGTAGAATGGACATACAATAGTAACGGTATAGAAGGAAACACGCTTACGCTTAATGAAACCCGTATGGTGCTTGAAGAAGGCATGACCGTGAAGGGCAAGTCGCTACGCGAGCATTTCGAAATTACCAATCATCATGAGGCTATTGCATATCTCGAATCGTTGGTGCAGCCTGAATACCAAATCAGCGAGAGAGATATTCTCAATGTGCATGAGATGGTGATGAATAAAATTGAAAAAGATTTTGCCGGCAGATTGCGTAATGGCAGTGTTCGCATTGTAGGAGCAAATTTTAAGCCTCCCAATGCGGTAAAAGTTCCGTCATTGCTTGAAGAACTGATTGCATTTGTCAACAAAAATGAAATGAAACTAAGCGATATTCTTCTGGCTGCCATTTTTCATCATCGGTTTGTTTGGATTCATCCTTTTTTCGATGGCAATGGCAGAACGGTTCGCTTAGTGATGAATTTGCTGTTGATGCGCTCCGGTTTTCCGCCCGCCATTATTTTGCGCAACGACCGAAAGAAATATTACGATGCGCTCAACCAAGCTAATGCAGGCGCTTACGGCAAAATTATTTTGCTCATGATACAGGCATTGGAACGCTCCTTAGATATTTATTTGGGAGCTTTCCCTAATGCCGAAGAGTATGTGCCTATTTCCGATATTGTAGCCGAAGAAGCCGGGCCATACGGACAGGAATACATCAGCCTGTTGGCAAGGCAGGGAAAAATAGATGCTTATAAAGAAGGCAGAGATTGGTTGACTACCAAATCTGCCGTGCAATCATACATTTCCAAAAGGCAGCGTAAACGAAAATTGTAACGGCTCCACCTAACTGAATGATTTGATATTATCGGGCGGTTGAAGGTTGTGGGCTAATGCTTCATGATTTTCTTAGTCAAAGTTTCACCGTTGGTGAGGTGGATTTGCAAAAAGTAGAGACCATCAGACAATTTGGAAATATCGCTGACATAAAGGTTATCATCTGTTTTAAGCAAAGTATGTTGCTGATTTTTACCAGACACATCGCAAATGGTTACATCTCTAATATGTTGCATTTCGCCTTGAATATTTATTTGATTGTTGGTGGGGTTGGGGAATATTTTATATGGCATTAGTTCAGTATCGTTTACACTTGCTATGCACCACGGGTTAACAGAATATTGTATAAAGCCGGAAGCGGTAGTTTCGTAGAAAGTATCAAAAGTATTTGAAGTGAAGTTATAAGTTGACAGGTATTGTTTAGTAGAGTCGTGATGATGAATAATAATTTCGGGATTCACATAAATAATAGTATCAGGTATAAATGGTATAACAGATGTATCTATTACCAACCAATTATTGACATTTAGCCTAATCATATTTACACTGTCTATAGCATTGCCAAGGCTATCAAGCATAGGATAGGATAAATAAATTTCATTTTCGTTATTTCCGAAAATAGATATTGGTTGAGGAAATGCACCAATAGTATCAATACTGAAAATGCTATCATTAATGTTAAATGAGTGTGCATATACTTCTCCGGCATTGCTTGACAGAAAATACAATATGCTATCTGTTAAACTTGCAAAGTGAACAGTATTTACTTCTTCATTAAACAGCACATTTCTTGTAATTTTTACCGTATTATCATTATTAAACAGCGGAATTCTTAAGTAAAACAATTCAACTCTATTTAAACTGTCCCTACCCATAAATACAGCTTGGTTAAGCCTTTCGGGAAAGTTCTGCCATGCCGGTATCCTTATAACATTGTTAACCATTTCTATTTTTTTAGATGCTATAGAAAAAGAGTCAATCAACTGAAAAGCTATATTATTTGAACTAATATAAATTGGAAGAGAATTTCGATACACATAAAACACACTACCGGCATAATCGAAAGTAATTACATTAAAATAATTTCCCTCCGAAAACCGATTTGATAAATGAAAAACGGTATAAATTTCATTATTAAAAACAATAGTGGTATCGAAATTATCAATGTTGCCATTATTAATATAGTTTTTATATCCAAAAGCATTTATACTCCTGTATGAAAAATCTATTGTATAATTAAAAAAAGATGCTCCAACATGCCAAGGGCTGTTCAGTCCTGAAATAGTATCATGAAAAATGTCAGAATTAAAAAACCAGTTATGAGTTTCTATTAAGAATTGATTATTAATGGTGTCATTAATCGTAAACAAATAAAAATTTTCACAAAAACCTGTCATCGGGCTGCCATTTAAAACTTCCGGTTTAAAATGAGATTGAGCAGACAGTGAAAAACTAATTAGCACTGTAACGGTTAGTTTTAGTATTGCTTTCATAACTATTGTTTTAAGAAGTTTTTTATGATTAATTGTTTATGCCTCATCCGTCCCGCAAGCGGGACACCTTCTCCAAAGGAGAAGAAAAATTCCCCCTCGCCCTTCGGGCGCTCCCCCTTAAAAAGGGGGAGAGTTTTGGGCTTTGATTGCAAGTTGGTGTTTTCATCTGTCTGTATTTTATGGCACTATTATTTTTCCTTTGCACAAATGAAGTTTGTCTTGCAGCATACTTCGCGATTGAATTTTAATGTTGCTCATATAGCATTAGTGTTTTATTCAAATATACCATTTCCGAACTTTATATCTGTATTATTTTGGTCATAAAACAAACTCACATGTATTTGTTGATGAGCCGCACTCAAACATTCCTTTTTCTTATTAGCTTTACCCTGAAAAACAAATCAAAACTATTTTATGATAGAGCACAAACTTTTTACCGGAAACGAAGACCCCGATATGCCGGAAAGCGATATTGCCAAAACATTTTCTGAATTTGGTCGCTTCGAGAAAAAATTTTTAGAGCAGCGCAAAGTTTTTCTTTGGGGCGCAGTTACCGATAAAACTGCCGAGCAAGTGGTGAATCGTTTATTATATCTCGATGCCAGCGATTCGGGCAAGCCCATTCATTTTTATATCAATAGCCCCGGAGGCATTGTTACTTCGGGCATGGTGATGATGGATACCATGAAACTCATCAAATCTCCGGTTTATACCATTTGCATGGGATTGGCTGCTTCTATGGGTTCGTTGTTGTTGTCGCATGGAGAAAAAGGTCATCGTTATATATGGCCCAACGGCAGGGTAATGATTCACCAACCGAGTATTGGTGGCGCGCAAGGCACGGCTGCCGATTTGGAAATTACGGCTCGCGAAATCATCCGCACCAAAGAATTAGGCGCACGTATTCTTGCCGAAAATTGCGGGCAAACATTTGAAAAAATCATGAAAGATTTTAACCGCGACTATTGGATGAATTCCAAAGAAGCTCTTGAGTATGGAATCGTAGATAACATTGCCGATAAGGTTTAATTTCATTGAATAATCTTAAGGCTTACAGCTAATGGTTGAAGGCTAAAAAAAATAAAAAGCTATGGCAGAAGTAATCAAAATGCCCCGCATGAGCGACACTATGGAAGAAGGCGTTATTGTGGCATGGCACAAAAAAGTGGGCGACAAGGTAAAATCGGGCGATTTGTTAGCCGAAGTGGAAACCGACAAAGCCACTATGGAATTGGAAAGTTATCAGAACGGCACGCTGCTGTATATAGGCGTGAAAGCCGGTGATGCGGTGAAGGTAGATGGCATTCTTGCTGTCATTGGCAAAGAGGGGGAATCTTATAAAGATTTACTGAAAGAAAATTCAGAAGTAAAAGAAGAAAAAACGGAAGATAAAAAGGTAGATAAAGCGGAAGAGAAAACGAAAGATAAACCTGAGGAGAAACAAGAATCTTCTTCAGAAAAAAAAACCGATAAACAAGAAAGCAAAGAAAAAGTAAAAGAAGCGGAAGCAACTGAAGAAAAGCCTGAAAAAGAAGAAGCGAAGGAAACCGAAACTTCCACTGACGGACGATTGAAAGCATCGCCATTAGCCAAAAAAATCGCTTCGGAAAAAGGCATTGACCTGCAACAGGTGAAAGGTTCGGGCGATGAAGGCAGAATAGTAAAGCGCGATGTGGAATCTTTCACGCCCGAAAAAAGCAACGGAAAAGGCGCTGCTTCAAAAGTAATTTTACCAAATGTAACAGGCAAAGAAAGTTTTGAAGAAATCGCGGTATCGCAAATGCGTAAAACCATTGCCAGGCGTTTGGGAGAAAGCAAATTCACTGCGCCACATTTTTACCTCACCATGAGCATCAATATGGAAAATGCGGTGAAATCCCGCGCCTCCATGAATGAAGTATCGCCCATAAAAATTTCATACAACGATATTATTATCAAAGCCGTTGCCTCGGCATTAAGGCAGCACCCTAAAGTAAACAGTTCGTGGTTGGGCGACAAAATCAGAATCAATCATCATGTGCATATAGGTGTGGCAGTGGCGGTTGACGAAGGCTTGCTGGTTCCGGTGCTGCGCTTTGCCAATGAAAAATCGCTTTCGCATATTGCTGCAGAAGTGAAAGAGTTGGCGCAAAAAGCCAAAAATAAAAAACTGCAACCCGATGAAATGCAGGGCAACACGTTCACTATTTCTAATTTGGGAATGTTCGATATTGAAGAATTCACCGCCATCATCAATACGCCTGATGCCTGCATACTTGCCGTTGGTGGCATTACCGATACACCCATTGTAAAAGACGGAAATGTAGTAATTGCGCACATCATGAAAATCACTCTTTCGTGCGACCACCGCGTGGTGGACGGAGCCACCGGCTCTCAATTTTTGCTCACGCTTCGTTCGCTGCTGGAAGACCCCGTGAGGATATTGGTTTAGCAGCATTTGCATTAGATGTATTGCCTATGGTATTTTCTTCATCGGCAGGCTCTATTTCTTGACCTCATTGTTTTATCATCCAATAATTCAATGTTGAAACTTTTATTATTCCATTGCATGAGAGGGGTTTAACTTTGACTGAATGTTTACAATACTTTTTGAACATGCCGCCACACTTCCTTATTTTTATTGACGTATTATGGCTTCCATAAAAAAAATATTTTGGTTTTGCGGTTGGTGTGCCATTGTTGGCAGTGTCTTTTTTTTGCAAAGCTGCCAAAAAGACCGCGAAAAAATTGTAATAGACTATAAGTATGAATACTTCCCGCTCGATTCGGGCATGTATTGGATTTATGAAGTAGATTCTATTCATTTTTATGACATCACTAATTCGAGCGATACATCAAAATTTTATTTGCTCGAAAAGGTAGAATCCTTTTACGATGATATTACCGGACGACCTACTGCCCGCTTAGAGCGCTACAAAAGATATGATACACTTTCATCGTGGCAGGTGGATAGAATTTGGTTTGCTAATCTCACTAAAACTGTTGCCGAAAAAACAGAAGAAAATCAGCGCATCATCAAGTTGTTATTTCCGCCCCGATTAAATCAAACATGGAAAGGCAATCAGCATTTAAACTTTACCGATAATATCGAGTGGATGAAAGACTGGGATTTTACCATCACTGAAATAGATATGCCCAAAACAGTCAGAGGCATTACTTATGATTCTACAATTACCATTTTACAGCATGATAATGAAAACTTAATAAAGAAAGTTTTTGCCACCGAAACCTATGCCAAAAGAACTGGACTCATTTATAAAGAAACCAGAAATTTAGGTAAGAATAATGTTTTTAACGATTGGGATAAGCCTGAATCCGGCTTCATACACATCATGCAGTTAGTTGAATTCGGAAGGTATTGAAGCCATAAGTATTTATGAGAGTCATCACGATATTTTTTTTGGCGCTAGTTTTTCATTCTGAAAATTACTCTCAGCCCACATATCAATACACCAAATTTTGGGTGGCTTTCACCGATAAAAACAATTCGCCTTACAGCATTAATCAGCCTTCGGTTTTTCTTTCGCAACGCGCTATTGAAAGAAGGCATCATCAAAACATTCCTATTGATGCAACAGATTTCCCTGTAAATCCGCAATATGCAGCAGCGGTGGAAGCAGCAGGCGCAAGCATTATTCACCGTTCGCGCTGGATGAATGCCATTACCATAGAAACCACCGACTCCATAGTGTTGGCAGCTATCGGGCAACTGCCTTTTGTGCAAACCATCGAGCCGGTATATCGTATTTTGATTTTAGATGTTCAGAATCCAGAAGCATATACAGCCATTGTTCGCACCGAAAGCGAATTGAACAGCACCGATTATGGCGATGCTTATTATCAATTACAAATGCTGCATGGCGATTTTTTGCATCGAAACGGGTTCAGAGGCAACGGAAAAGTAATTGCCGTTTTAGATGCCGGATTTGTCAATACACATCAAATTGCCGCATTTGATAGTTTGTTTTTTAACGATAGAATTTTAGGCACCTGGGATTTTGTGTTAGGCAATTCTTACGTATATGATTACAACGGACACGGCATGAATGTGCTTTCGGTGATGGGTGCAAATCAGCCCGGCTCAATTATTGGCACGGCTCCCGAAGCATCATATTGGCTTTTGAGAACCGAAGATGCACCTACCGAATATCGCATTGAAGAAGATAATTGGCTGGCTGCTGCCGAGTTTGCCGATAGTGCCGGAGCCGATATTATCAATTCATCATTGGGTTATTCAGATTTTGACGACCCTTCCATGAATTATACTTATGCCGATATGAATGGTCATACTGCGCGCATATCTAAGGCTGCACACATGGCTTCACAAAAAGGAATGATAGTGGTGAATAGTGCCGGTAATTCGGGCAATGCACCATGGCGATACATTACTGCACCAGCCGATGCCGATAAAATACTTTCGGTAGGCGCAGTTGATGCAAGCCAACAGGTTACAGGGTTCAGTTCGAGAGGACCTTCGGCAGATGGAAGGGTGAAACCCGATGTAATGGCTCAAGGTGCGCAAACCACACTAATCATATCATCGGGCGAAGTGCGCAGAGGCAATGGCACTTCGTTTTCCGCTCCTGTTATTGCAGGCTTGACAGCTTGCTACTGGCAGGCATTTCCGAAGAAAAGCAATTTAGAAATCATGAACGATATTCGGGAAAGTGCGCACCTTTTTCTTTCGCCAAACGATTCGATGGGCTATGGCATTCCCGATTTCAGAAAAGCATATATCAACAGCTTCAATCTCGAAGAGAAATATGAAAAGCCTTTTGCTTATCCGAATCCTTTTTCAGAGAATCTTACGGTGAGTTTTATGGTCCCTTTTGCAGAGCGCTACGATATGTTATTGTATGATTATTTCGGAAAACAAATTTCAGCGCATTCATTTGAGGCTGAAAATGGAGACTTCATTGATTTTAAATTAAGTGGACTGAACGGACTCCCTTCGGGAATGTATTTAGTGAAAATCCGTTCGCAGCAGTATTACAACAAAACTATTCGGGTGTTAAAACTTTAGTTGGGTTTAAGCAAATAAAAAAAGGCTGCCGAAAATTCCGGCAGCCTTTTTTGTTTTGAAAATATTCAGAAATTAAAACTGAATAATTTTTTTGGTGTAAGTTATTCCGTCAACCGTGAGTCTGACAAAATACATTCCCGATGCCTGAGTTTCAGGATTGAAGTTGAAAGTGTATGTGCCGGATGCAAATTTGGTGTTGGCAAAAGTTTTTACTTTTCTTCCCATATTATCATACACTTCGAGTTTTGCCTGAGCTTCTTTCGGAAGTGTAAACCTGATTTCGGCATTCATACTGAATGGATTGGGCGAAGTAACAAAACTGATTTCTTCAGCAATTCCGAAGTCCATTGATCCTGTTGCAGAAGTGCTGATTTCGCATGGAGAAACAAAAGGCTGAAAACAAGGGGGAGTATAGTTCCAGTTTGCCGGTGGCTGATAATTTCCTTCTACATATTGAGTGTAGAAAATCATCATCTCGTCAGCAGTAGTAAAGCCGAATGTAACCAAGCCACCGGTATTGTTGAGGTAATTAGCTTCATGAATAAACCCGTTGTGTTGAGAAGGATTCACATACAAGAAAGGCTCATAGTATTTGTTTGGTGGATGCGCCCAGTCATAAAACCCAAAACTTAATCCACCCGGTGTGCCGTCAACAGCTTTTCCTTCAAACACTTTAGGTCCTTTTGAATTGTCGTTCTTTTTCAGCCAGATATTATAGTCGATTCCAAGCTTGTGAGTGTGACTGGTAATAGACCACAAGCTGATGTTTGAACGATTGAAGTTGTGCGTAAGTGTTTGAGGACTTGATGAAGGTAAGAGGAAAATGCTTGCATTGTTTACCAGGTCAGATTTCATTTCTTTTTCGGCAGTGCCTTTCGGTTGTGTGTATATATTGATATATACATCGCCTACCAACACAGAATCGTAATAGTTTGCCATGTGAAAATTAAATTCCAGTGCTTCAGAAGGCAACCATCTGTAGGCAGTGCCACCGGGCAATTCCACATCTAAACTTCCCTGCCATGCCATAATATAATCTTTATCGCTGCTGAAAGCCTGAGTGCCTAAAGGCGACAAACCGTTAGGATGGTTTTGCTTGGTGCCGGGTTTGAATTTTCTTAAAATAAAATGGTGCGATGCACCGGTCATGTATAAATCCATACGTGTAACCTCCACAGTATCGGGAAGATTCAAATCGTATTTCATAAAATATTCGGCTTCTTCGCGCGGCTGAAAGAAAATAGGACCCATGTGGACCTGAAATCCTGAGCAGCTATCGGGAGCATTGGGTTTGGGCATACGCTGAATGGCTTTGCCCGAATAGTAATCTTCAATGCTGGAACGCCTCACTCCTGTATAGTTGCCCAAAGCGCCCATTGTAGAATAATCTTTGGTTCTATCAGCGCCAAAAAGAATCCACTGGCGCACAAATTCAATATCAACATCACTTAGCTGAGCGAGTCCGTTGGGCATTAAATCTCCCTCATCGGGTTGGTGCAATGCAATATCATCGCTCAAACAATGAGAGATTTTTCTAAGCAGGAAACTTCTGGCAGGATAGCCCGGATCAATGAGTTTATCGCCTTTGGCAGCAGCGGCAGGATTGGTTGGAGCAACTCCTGTAATGCTGTTGTAAACATCGGTGTCAGAGAGGAAAAAGTCCGGGGAAATCACATTTGCAGCTCCTCCGCCTTGTTGTCCATGACAACCCGAACTGCCCGAACAATTTGTTCGAAGAATACTCAGAACCTGGCTGTAAGTGGATTGGGAGAAAGAGAATTGGTGGATGGCAAATGTGAAAACGAGTAGTGTTAAAAGTTTTTTCATATTGCTGGGTTAGATTTTTAGATTTGAATTGGAATACGTAAAGTTATTACATAACAGCATACCATTCAATTAGTTGAGAACATTTTTTTGATCATGATTTTACATTGGTTTTATGGCTAATTATAACAGTTGCCGAAATTTTGTGACAACTTTTATAAAATTGACTCAATTAGAAAAACAAACCAGAGGTTTGAAAAACTCAATTAACAAAAAGCACGAATAGGAAATTGAGTAGTAGAACATTGGCTTATAAAGGTACCTTGTGATAGGAGCCTCCAACAAATTATATTACGGACAGAATCCGGTTGGTTTCAAAGTTCAATAAACAAAAACCAAGAAATAAATTCCTGAGATTTTAACTAATAAAAAATAAAAAATGGTTGTGGACAGTTTTCAAAGTAATCTTATTACTTCTTTGCAAGCCTTATATTTGAGGTCAGAAAACTTTAACTAAATGAGAGAAATCAGATACAGAGAAGCTATCAGAGAAGCCATGAGCGAAGAAATGAAGCGCGATGAAAACGTGTTTCTGATGGGCGAAGAAGTAGCAGATTATGATGGCGCTTACAAGGTGAGTCAGGGAATGCTGAAAGAATTCGGACCCAAAAGAGTGATTGATACCCCTATTTCTGAATTGGGTTTTGCAGCCATAGGTGTAGGCGCTGCCATGAACGGCACTCGCCCCATTATTGAATTCATGACTTGGAATTTCGCACTGCTCGCTTTCGACCAGATAGTGAATGCTGCCGCTAAAATGTATTCAATGAGTGGCGGGCAATTCAATGTTCCGATAGTGTTTCGCGGACCATCGGCTTCTGCCGGACAGTTGGGTGCGCAGCACTCGCAGGCATTTGAAAGCTGGATGGCAAATGTGCCCGGACTGAAAGTTATATCTCCCTCAAATCCTTACGATGCCAAAGGTTTGTTGAAATCTGCCATTCGCGACAACGACCCCGTTTGTTTCTTCGAATCGGAAGTGATGTATTCCGATATGGGCGAAGTGCCCGAAGAAGAATATCTGATTCCGATAGGAAAAGCCGATATTAAGAAAGAAGGTAAAGACATCACCATTGTATCTTTCAATAAAATGATGAAACTGGCATTGAAAGCTGCCGAAGAATTAGCGTCAGAAAATATTGATGCCGAAGTCATTGATTTGCGCACCATTCGTCCGCTCGATTACGAAACCATTTTGAATTCGGTGAAGAAAACCAACCGGTTGATTATACTTGAAGAAGCGTGGCCCTTCGGAAATGTTTCTACCGAGATAGCCTACTCTGTTCAAAAATTAGCTTTCGATTATCTCGATGCACCTATTGTGCGCATCAATACTTCCGATACCTCCCTACACTATGCCCCTACATTGGTAGAAGCTTTCTTGCCAAGTGTTGAAAAAGTGGTGAAAGCAGCGAAAGAAGTGATGTATGTTTAGTTTTACACTCTATTAGTTCAAGCCGGCATGCAATTATTTTTTTCTCAAAATATTTCAGGCGAAAAAATTTTTCTCGATGAAGAGGAATCTAAACATTGCGCTAAAGTTTTGAGAAAAAAAGCAGGTGATGCCATAGAGGTGATAGACGGCAAAGGAAATTATTACAGAGCAGCCGTCAGCCTTGCCGATTTCAGAAAAACAGAAGCTATTATACAAGAGCGTTTTTCGAACTGGAATGTTCCCGATTACAAACTTTCGATAGCAATAGCTCCCACTAAAAATGCCGAACGATTCGAATGGTTTTGCGAAAAAGCCTGCGAAATAGGTGTTTACAGAATCATTCCTTTATTGACTGCCCGAACCGAGCGAAACACGATTAAGCCGGAGCGCATCAGAAAAATTTTCATCAGCGCTGTTAAGCAATCGGGCAAAGCGTTGTTGCCCGAATTGAAGGATGCTTTTACTTTCAACGAACTGATAAATATTTCTTCGGAAACCCATGCGCAAAAATTTATTGCCTGGTGCGAAACAAATCGCGAACAGCATTTGAAAAAGCGATACAAACCGGGTAAAGATTCGTTGCTGCTTATAGGACCCGAAGGAGATTTTACACCTGCAGAAACCGCCCTAGCTCAAAGCAATGGGTTTGAAACGGTATCGTTGGGCAACAACCGTTTGCGCACCGAAACTGCCGGAGTTTTTGCCTGTAGTATGGTAAACCTTCTGGAGTTTGGTTTGTAGAACTCAACTTTTCATCGCTGCCGGCTTAGTTTCCTACGCTCTTATTTTTTTAAAAATAAACTTCCGAATCATAGATTCGATTATATTCATTTCGATAACGCAGTCCTTCTGTACGAGAAATGAAAAACTATTGTCTTTATGTTTTGACGAAGAATTTGAAGATTCAACAATAAAAATTGAATCAACTACGTATATCAAGCGCAACTATCCCACCACCACAAAACTTTGAAAATGCTGCCTGTCGCAAATCTACAAAACGCAAACACGCAAATGATGACGAAGACACTGCTGTATGTTTTTTTACTGTTGCTGACTTTCAATTCAGGTTCGGCTCAAACCAGTTTTTATGACCAACTGGCAGATTCTGCCGTGGTTTTAACTAAACAGAAAGTATTTTATGACCCTTCTTATTTTAAACTCGACTACCCCAACGGTGATGTGCCCGCAGACAAAGGAGTATGCACCGATGTTGTTATACGAGCGTATAGAAAATTCGGAATGGATTTACAAAAGGAAGTTCATTTAGACATGAAATCTAATTTCGATAAATATCCGAAAAACTGGGGTTTAAGTCAGCCCGACAAAAATATTGACCATAGACGAGTGCCAAACCTGATGACATTTTTCTCGCGACATGGAACCGTAAAGAAAATTACTCAAGACCCCAAAGATTATTTGGGGAGATATTGTTTTTTGGAATTTAGGCGTTGGATTAACACATATTGGAATTGTATCGGGAAAAAAATCTGCCGATGACAAACGATACTTGATTGTTCACAACATAGGCGCAGGAAAAGTTCTGGAAGATTGCCTGTTTAGTTACAAAATAATAGGGCACTACCGATATGGAAAGTAAAAGAAGTTGGTGTGCCAACAGCAGGGTGTAGGACATATTGCACATATTCTGCGTAAAATACTCTTCGACAATCTCAGAGTGACAATGGCTTTATAGGTGTCATGGTGAGCTTTCCTACTGCGTAGAGTAGGAACAAGTTGTCGAACCATATCTACCTAAATGTGCAATTTGTCCTACACCCCATCAGCAATGGCGGCAATTTGCAGAATTGGAAAATAGTATATTTGAAGGGCATGTTTCTCGGGAAATTCAGTGGTGAAAACCTCGTCTTCGGATAGCTGCAAATCTTTAGCAGCAATTCTAAAAAAAATCAGTAACAAAAACACATAAAATGGAAAATTTTGACCGCAAAAAACATTGGGAAAATATCTATCAAACAAAAGAACTCAAAGACGTGAGTTGGTTTCAGCCTACACCGGAAACTTCGCTTGATTTTATTGCGCAATTTAACGTGCCTGCAACTGCCAAAATTATTGACATTGGCGGTGGCGACAGTTTTCTGGTGGACCATTTGCTCTACAGGGGTTATCAGGATATTACCGTGCTCGACATTTCTGAAGCCGCCATTGAGAGAGCCAAACAACGACTTGGCGACAGAGCCGAAAAAGTAAAATGGCTCGTTGCAGATGCTGCAAAATTTCAACCCACAGAACAATACGACTTTTGGCACGACCGTGCTGCCTTTCATTTTCTGGCAGACGAACAGGAAATTTCAAACTACCTTGAAACAGCCCGAAGAAGTATGAAGCCGTCAGGCGTTTTGGTCATCGGAACCTTCTCCGAACAAGGACCCAAAAAATGCAGCGGCATCGAAATCAAACAATATTCAGAAAACTCCATGACTGAGCGACTGAAAAACTTCTTTGAAAAAATTAAGTGCATCACCATTGACCACAAAACACCGTTTGATACCATACAGAATTTTGTGTTTTGCAGTTTCAGAAAATTACAGTCTGTTTAATTCATTCAAACCACGCCAATTATTGCCGACAAGCTAAACAACAATAATTAATGGAAATTGCAATCATATCATTGGTAGCTTTCATGGTTGCTATTCTCACTTTCTTTTCGGGATTTGGCTTAGGCACTATTCTCACACCTGTTTTTATGATTTTCTTTCCTGTGGAATTAGCCATTGCACTCACAGGCGTAGTTCATTTTTTCAATAATATTTTTAAATTGTTTTTGGTGGGGCGCAATGCCGATAAAGAAGTGCTATTGCGGTTTGGTATTCCGGCTGTTGTTGCCGCCATTATAGGCTCGTGGATTTTATTAAACATCACCGACCTGCAACCGCTATTCGCCTATGATGCCTTTGGAAAACATTTTGAAGTATATCCTGTGAAATTTATCATTTCCATTTTGCTCATCATTTTCGCTTGCATGGATCTTATTCCATACTTCAACACCTTGCAATTCGGAAAGGACAAGCTGCCTATTGGCGGAGCATTAAGCGGTTTCTTTGGCGGACTTTCGGGCAATCAGGGCGCTTTGCGAAGTGCATTTCTTATAAAAGCAGGACTTTCTAAAGAAGCATTTATAGGCACTGCCGTGGTAGTTTCAACTTTTGTGGATTTTACCCGACTGAGTATTTATGCCACAAAGTTTACCAAGTCAGGACTGACCGATAACCTGACTTTGGTAATATGTGCCACGCTTGCAGCCATTGCAGGAGCATATTTAGGCAACAAACTTTTAAAGAAAGTAACTTCAAGATTTTTACAAGTAACCATTGCCATTATGCTGATAATTATTTCATTGGCATTGGGCGCAGGGCTTATTTAACAGAAAGGCAGTGTGAAAGTTCTGTTTTCGAATCAGAAAATATTCAAAAGAAAGGGAGCATTAGAACGGTTGATATAAATTGTGAGCTTAACATTAAAACACATCCTATGAAAAGCACCTGTCATCACGATGAGCGTATAGCAAAAATGACTTTCGCTTCGGTATATCCGCATTATTTGGTAAAAGTGGAGAAGAAAGGCAGAGCAAAAGAAGAATTGCATCAGGTAATAAAGTGGCTCACCGGTTGTGATGAAAAAAAACTGCATGAACTCATAGACGCACAAGTAACTTTTGAAACATTTTTTTCAACAGGCTGTTTTAACCCCCATGCGCCTCTCATTACCGGTGTAATCTGTGGCTATCGTGTAGAAGAAATCGAAAATCCGTTAACGCAACAGATAAGGTATTTGGACAAGTTGGTGGATGAGTTGGCTAAAGGAAGTAAAATGGAAAAGATTTTTCGAAGCGCACAAAAACGAAGGGTAAAGGGCAGGATATTGATGTTCAATAAATTAGAATTATTATGTGTATATCCATGATTTGCAGATTATTTTAACACGAAACACAGCACAAAAAACAATTATGCTCAAAGTTAGAAATGTTTTCAACGGAATTCCGCTAAGACCTCTTTAAGCTTGTTGTAATGCTTTCCGTTTTTATTCAGAAATACCACCGGATAACCTAACGCGGCTTTCATTTTAATTGCTTCTTGTCCTGAAAAGACTTCTCCGCTCCAAATATGTTCCCACTCGCCTTTGGGTAAATAACCTTTCACCCGGCTGCTTCTTTTTTTCAAAACAGGCATTACCAATATGTCATCGCCTAAGAAAAATTGTTGGTGCGTATGAGTGGTTTTTTCATCATCGGGATGCACCAAAAACGAATGTCTGACAACAGGATAGCCTTTTTCTGAAGCGTCATGGTTGAGCATTATTAAATAGTCTTTCAAGGCGAAATGAATTTTTCCCATACGTGCGAAAAATGCATGAGCAGCCGAATCGGAGTAAAACTGAAAATTCTTTTTCGGCAACAGTCCTTCATGAGTTCTGAACACAGGCGACCATACATTCATTTCTGCCCAGCGATATAAAAGTTTGCGCGAGCGAATATATTTCACCGGAAATTTATTCACTCCCGTATAGCCGCCAATATCGCTATGGTTAAGGGTGATACCGCTGAAACCGCTGCTGAGCAGGGCATTAAGAGCCGAAGGCATACCATCATGCTTTTGCCAACTTACCATTTGGTCGCCCGCCCAAAAAAGGGTGGAGTATTGTGCCGAATTCAAAAATCCTGCACGATTAAAAAAAATAATTTCACCTTCTTTGTTCATTTCCTGAATAGCTTCCCGATTTAGTTTTATCCATTCTACCGGATATTGATTATGAAAAATTTCAGGAGCAATGCCCGAATGCAATTGGCAATCTAAAGGCAGCCATTCGCTGAAATCTGCCATCCAGCCCGAAAAGCCGTTGCCTATAAGTTGTGTTTTGATGATGTCTTTAATCCAAAGGCGAGTTTCGGGATTGGTAAGGTCGAGCATGTAAGCATCGAAACCTCCCGCGGCAATTTTATAATCGTTTCCGGTTTTATCTTTTACCAGATAATTTTTTGCGCGGGCTTCATCGCTCATGGGTCCATATTCGGCAAGAAACGGATTGATGTATCCTAAAACCTTAATGTCTTTCTCATTCATACTTTGAATGAAATTTTGAATAGCTGGATAAGAATTTTCATCGGGTAACCAATTCCAAAACAACCTTGAACCGATTCGTGTTTGCCGCTTGCCCACCCAATCCTGAATCCATACTGCTGTAACCGGATTGCCTGCATTTAATGCGTCATGAACAATGTGCTGCACTTTTTCTTTGCCGCCCTGCAAGCCCAACCAACTTCCAAAAGCCCAATCGGGCAATTGTGGCATTCGCCCGGTGATTGCCGTGTGTTTTGTTAAAATTTCTTTAGGTTCATTTCCTATCCATACATAGCCTTCCGCCTTATTGTTTCTGCATGAAATACTGATGTTTTTTTTATTCGAGAAATCAAATTCGCTGTATGCCGCGTGATTCAATAAAAATCCTTTGTTGGCAGAAGTAATGAAAAAGGGCAGGGGAGCGTATGTCGAAAATTCGTGTCCGCCCGCCATAGCTAAATTGGCGAAGAAGGTAATAGGAGCATCGCCTCTGCCGATGCCTTGTTCTTCTACCCAAACCGGCACTTTTTTTCCTTTTAGATTTACCTGCGAAAACTGCTCTCCCATGCCGAAAATTTGTTCGTTTTCGCTGCTGCCGAAGGTGAAAGAGAAATGATTGATGTTTTCATCAGCCACTTCAATTCTCCATTGTAGTTCATTATTTTCTTCGGAATAAAATTCGAGAAGGAAAGAAATGCTTTTGCCCGATTTGTTTTTCAGCTTTCCTTTAACCGAAATTTTTACGCTGCTGCTGTCAATGACTATTTCATGGGGTTGTTCAAATACCGAAACATTTTTCACCTTGAACTTGAACGAGCCGAGGTTGTATTTGTGCGAAACCTGCTGTTGCGAGGCTGTGAGGAAATTTCCGTTTAAATTGAAGGAAAGAAAACATAAGCCACTTTGCGAATTGTTTAAGAGAATGTAGTTGTCAGCCACAATCGCTTTCAGCCTTGCTTCTGATGCGAAGTAAAGCATAAAAAGGAACAAAAACCCCCAAAAGCCTTTTCGGGCAGTTGTCATTGAATGGAAGATTTTTATTTTTTCTACGAATTTGTTCAGAATTTATTTTTCCACATCATAGATTCGATGGGTTTCAGGCTGCGTTTATTGTATTTGGCGTTGCGTTTTTTGTTATATGGATTTTCCACATCGCCTTTCACATCAAAGTATATCAACTGTCCTATGGGCATTCCTGCATACACGCGTACCGGCATAATGCACGAAATTTCGAGGGTCCAGGTATTGCAATAACCAACATCTCCTTTTCCGGCTGTTGCATGAATGTCTAATCCTAATCTGCCGATGCTCGATTTGCCTTCAAGAAATGGCACGTGCTTGTGCGTTTCCGTGTATTCTTCTGTTACACCGAGGTATAAAACCCCGGGCTGCAATTCAATGCCTTCTTCGGGTATAATGATATCTACGGTTTCATTTTTGGCTCGTGCATCAAGCACCCGGTTTTTATAAAGCATGAGGTGTCTGCCCAAATGCACATCATAAGAGTTGCTACCCAAACACTCTCTTTTAAAAGGCTCAATGAGTATTTCGCCTGTTTCAATGCAACTCATTATTTCTTTATCTGACAGTATCATTTAATTAATTTGTTTTAAGTTGTGAAATCATTTGAAAACAACGGTGGATAATAAGTTTTGCAAAGGTAACCGCTTTAGAGAATGAATTAGCATAATTATTATAAATTTGCGGGCAATTTTCACCAACCCTAATATATATAACACGCACCATGCAAGGTAAAGGACTCATCAAAGTTTTCGTAGCAGCGCTCATCGTTGTTTGCTTCTATCAATTATTATTTACTTTTTCTTCCTATCAAATAGAGAAAGAAGCTACTCAGTTTGCACAAAATGAAGTGCTTGGTGGCTCAGAGAGTATGTTAGTTCCAGAAGGATTGTCTCCTTCAGAACAGGCTGTTTACATTGATTCCGTAAACAAAGAATTCAGAAACTCGAAAAATCGTTTTCTCGATTCGTTGGCAAATGAGCCTGCATTAAATCTTGGTTTTGCTAAATTTTCTTACAGCGAAGTAAAAGAAAAACAAATCAGCCTCGGTCTTGATTTGCAGGGTGGCATGAGTGTTGTTTTGCAAATTTCGCTCGAAGACCTCGTGAAGGCAATGGCTAATAATAGCAAAGACCCTACTTTTCTTAAGGCTATCGAAAATGCCAAGCAACGTCAATCCAACACTCAGGAAAACTTTGTTGTGTTGTTTGGTCAGGAGTTTCAAAAACTCGACCCGGGAGCTAAACTCGCTGCCATTTTTGCTACTGCCGAAAATAAAGACAAGATTAATTTCAATTCAACCAACGAACAGGTTTTGGCTGTTATTCGCAAAGAAGCTGATGGAGCCATTGAAAGAACCTTTAACATTATTCGCTCAAGGATAGATGAATTTGGTGTTACTCAGCCCAGCATTAGCTTGCAAGCCACCACAGGAAGAATTATTGTGGAACTTCCGGGAGTTGACAATGCCGAGCGTGCCCGTAGATTATTACAGGCTACTGCGCAGTTGGAGTTTTGGGAAACCTATAACAATCGTGAAGTTTTTGATTTCATGGTTAAAGCCAACGATGTGTTGGCAGTAATGAAGGGTTTAAATACAGAGAAAAAAGATACTGCCTCAAATGATGTTGATGTATCAAATACCGTTGCAGATCTTAAAGCTGACGAAGAATCACCGATAGTTGATGAAGAAGTAAAAGATGACCTTGCCGGATTGTTAGGCGAAGATGGCGTTAAAGACAGCGACACAGAAGGATTAATGGATGATGAGGATATTCAGAAGAAATTCCCTTTGTTTTCGAATGGCTCTATTCTTATGCCAGCCATTGGTCAGGATGAAAATGGTCAGTCTGTTATTGCCGATGGACCGGTAGTGGGATATGCGTTTACACAAAACCGTGCAAAAGTGAGCGAATATCTCGCTATTGAGAAAGTTCGTGCGGTATTTCCAAAAAATATCAAATTCATTTGGGGCGCACATCCTGTGGGCGATTCAAAAAATCTATACGCTCTCTATGCCATCAAAACCCGCCCCACCGATGAACGTGCTCCTTTAGAAGGCGATGCAGTTTCTGACGCATATAAAGATTTCGACCAAAACGGCAGACCATGTATTACGATGTTCATGAATTCGGAAGGACAGAAAGTCTGGAGAAGGATTACCAAAGAAAATATCGGAAGGGCAGTAGCCATTGTGCTTGATAATACTGTGTACAGTGCGCCTGTGGTTCAGGGCGAAATAAACCAGCCTAAATCGCAGATTACCGGTAGCTTCAGTGTAAAAGAAGCACAAGACCTTGCCAACATTATTAAGGCGGGTAAACTTCCTGCACCTGCACAAATCGTAGAAGAAGAAATAGTAGGACCTACCTTAGGTAAAGAATCTATTCAGGCAGGCTTGATGTCGTTACTGATTGGTATAGGCTTGGTGATTTTGTTCATGGCGTTTTATTATACCGGAGCAGGTTTGCTTGCCGATGCCGTTTTGTTGCTCAATATGTTTATGATTATGGGCGTGTTGGCAGGGTTTCAGGCTTCACTCACGTTGCCCGGCATGGCAGGTTTGGTGCTTACTATTGGTATGGCGGTAGATGCCAACGTAATTATTTTTGAACGTATTCGAGAGGAAATATTAAAGGGAAAGAGTTTGCGACTATCTATATCAGATGGTTTTTCCAACTCTTATTCTGCCATTATTGATTCTAACGTAACCTCGCTCATCACAGGTTTTATCCTTATGGCAATCGGTATTGGCCCGGTGAAAGGATTTGCTACCGTTTTTGTTATTGGTGTTTTCTCTTCGTTTGTAACAGCAGTTTTAGTATCGCGTTTGATTTTTGAATGGTATGTAAACTCTAAAGACCGCACCATCAGTTTTGGTTCAAACCTCACTCTGAAAGCTTTCAGCAATATCAATATGAAGTTTATTGAAAAAAGGAAAATGGCTTATGTCATTTCAGGAGTAGTGATGTTGTTGGGTATAGGCTCCATGTTGGTTCGCGGTTTTGATTTCGGTATTGATTTTAAAGGCGGAAGAACTTATGTAGTGCGCTTTGACCAGAATGTTTCTACCGAAGAAATTTCAGCCTCTCTTACTCAGGCTATCGGAGAAACGCCATTGGTAAGAACCTTCGGTGGCGCCAATCAGGTGAAAATTACTTCTGCGTATTTGATTGATGATGAAAACATCGAAACAGATAGTATTGTAGATGCTTTGGTTTATTCAGGCGTTAAGAAATTCTTTACTTACGATGTGGACTTCAGCGATTATCAAAGCAATTATCGCCTCAGTTCTCAAAAGGTAGGACCAACGGTTGCAGACGATATTAAAACAAGTTCCATTTTAGCTTCCATACTTTCTTTGTTGGGTATTTTCATTTATTTGGCTATTCGTTTCAGAAGATGGGAGTTTGGTGTAGGCGCTATTGCCTCTACCGTGCATGATGTGTTATTCATACTTTCATTATTCTCCGTGTTTAAAGGTTTGTTGCCTTTCTCTACCGAAATAGACCAGGCAATTATTGCCGCAATATTGACAGTAATCGGGTATTCTGTAAACGACACAGTAATTGTGTTTGACCGTATTCGTGAGTTTATCAATTTGCATCCTACACGCTCACTCACCGATAATGTAAACGGTGCAATCAATACTACGCTTAGCCGCACTTTAATGACTTCTTTCACCACATTGTTGGTGGTGGTGATTTTGTTCTTGTTTGGTGGTGAAGTTATTCGCGGATTTTCTTTTGCATTGTTGATTGGTATAGGCGTAGGCACATACTCATCAATATTTATTGCATCGCCTATTGTGGTTGATTTGTTGGGTAGAAGAAAAGGGGTTAAGAAATAATCGAAACACGAGACAGCATTTTAAAATCCCGCCCCTCAAAAGGCGGGATTTTTTGTTTAAAAAGTATAGGAAACGCTGAGAGGCCATAAGCCTTAAGCTGTTAGCCGTAAGAAGTTTGCAGTTATCAGTTGGCAGTAGGCAAAAGTTAGAAAGTGCGTCATTGCGAACAAAGAGGAGTGCATTTTAAAGCTGTTAGCTTTTAGCCCTTAGCGATTAGTAGCATGAACTGTGGTATGTCGCCTGTCGCCAGTAAACTATTTGTCTTCATCGCCCGTCAGCTAAAGCAGACGGCAATTGTTTTTCGCTTGCCAGTATAGCTGTTAGCCTTTAGCGCTTAGCAGCACGAACTGTCGTCTGTGGTCTGTCGTCTGTTAACCATTATATAAATACCTTCAATAGCAACAATAAATCTAAACTCTAAAATCAGAAATCCGAAATGACGCAGTTGCCTGTCGTCTGACCACTATATCTATGTTTTTCAATTCATGGTTATCTCATACGATTCGTAATCGTAGTTATTGTCGAATCGGCTTTCGCGTTTGTAGTAGGCGCGCTTTACCCATCCGGTCGAAAGTTCTATATCGTGTGTAAAAGTGTCTTTAATATCAACTGGAGGTAAGTCGAAATTATCTTTCAATATTTTACCTGCTTGCGCAGCAATACCTTTTAATACTTCTCTCACTAATTTCTCTGCTTCGTCTTTTTTAATCTGCTGAACTCCCTGAATGCGGCACATGTCTTTTTTGAATTGCAGGTCGGTCATAGTTATGGTTTCAGTGGCTTCAACGGGCTGACTTCCGAAAGGATTAGTAATAAGAGCATCGCCCAATATGGGTTTATTAAGCGTATAATTAATGCCAAACACTGAATGATAAATTCTTACATCGCGGGTAAAAACACTTTCAACAATTTCGGGCGAACTGAAAATGCCTTTCACCAATTGAAATACCATCATACTGATAGAATCGTTGCCGTATGTCTTTTGCACCATATCAATACTTTTTTCAAAATGCTTTTTCATTTCGGCTTGGTTTTGCACAGCCATAAACACGCCTTGTTTATTTATTTTGAAAATGGTTTTATATCCTTCGGTCATTTTTGCAAATCGTTTTTCCAGTTCGCCTGCATTTTCAGAAGGAATAACATTTTTATACACCCATTCAATAATATATCCATCCTCTTTCACTTCCGTTACGCGAACCAATACACGGTATGTCGAACCTGACGATTCCGTGAGCGCTCCCGAATCAAATTTTTCGCGTTTATGCTTAATAGTGAGTTCACGAAAATCGCCTTTACTCCAAAAAGGAAATACAGAAACCTGATTGCCATTAGCAATATTCTGAGCAAATGTTTGAAATATTATTGTAAGGAGAACAACAGTAAATGTAAGTCTGAGCATTTGTTGAAGTATGAATGAATGAAATAATCAGGAAGCGAAAATAAAACTATCTTCTTTAAATGCCTTAAACTCCAATGCGTTGCCGCTTGGGTCGAGAAAGAACATGGTGGCTTGCTCGCCCACTTCGCCCGCAAAACGAATGTATGGCTCTACAAGGAATTTGATATTGTGCTGTTTCAAACGTTCTGCTAATTGTTCCCAATCATTCATCGTTAGAATTACTCCAAAATGTTTCACCGGAATATTTTTTCCATCCACTTCATTGGCGAGTGCCGTTTGGCATTCTTCGGGTTTCAGATGTGCCGAAATTTGATGCCCGAAAAAGTTAAAATCAATCCACTTTTCAGCGCTTCTACCAACCGAACATCCTAATATTTCGGTATAAAATTTTTTGGTTGTTTCAATGTTTGTAACAGGAAATGCCAAATGGAAAGGACGAATGTGAGCCATGAATTTTGTTTTTGCGAAGCTACAAATTTACCCCTCTGAGTGGTGCTGAATTTGTGCTTTCATTTCAAATTGCGAAATTGCTCCGAAAAGTTAAAAACATGAACGAATTTCTTGCAGAACTGATAGGAACCATGTTGCTCATACTGATGGGTTGCAGCGTAGTCGCCAATGCTATTTTAGATAAAACCAAAGGCAATGGAGCCGGATGGATTGTTATTACCACCGGTTGGGCATTGGGGGTGTTTGTGGGGGTTACCGTAGCAGCGCCATTCAGCGGGGCGCATCTCAATCCTGCTATTACATTAGCCTTGGCGCTTACCGGTTCTTTTCCCTGGGAAAAGGTGTTCATGTTTGTGAGCGCACAGTTTTTTGGTGCAGCGGTTGGCGCTTTGTTGGTTTGGATGTTTTATTACAAACACCTGAATGTAACGGTTAACCCCGACAACAAGCTGGCGGTATTTTGCACTTCGCCTGCTATTAAAAGTCCGGTGCATAATTTTTTCAGCGAAGCCGTAGGCACTTTTGTTTTGGTTTATGCCGTATTGCATGTTGCTTCTCCTGAAATTAATGATGCTACAGGCGCTTTGGTAAAAGTGGGTATGGGTTCGCTGGGAGCAGTTCCGGTAACATTGATTGTGTTGGCGATTGGGTTGTCGTTGGGAGGCACTACGGGTTATGCCATCAATCCCGCACGCGATTTGGCTCCTCGAATCATACATACTTTAGCGCCCATAACGGGCAAGCGAGACAGCGATTGGAGCTATGCCTGGATACCTGTGGCAGCGCCATTGTTTGGAGCCGTGGTAGCGGTGGTGTTAACTAAGGTGGCGGGGTAAGACTGTAAGAACAAAGAATCTGAATGAAAATTTGGAATTATCAGGAGTTTTTCAACCATGCTTTTTGATTGCAATATATTTTCAAACAAAATCTAATGCGCAGGTGTTTTAAAACTTCAGTTTACTACCACACATCGGCTTAATTCAATGTCCAAAATTTCAAAACCAAACTCTTCAATTTTACTGACTCCACTACAAATACATTTTAGTTTTACACTTTCATCTGCATTGAATTTTTGAATAGCAGCCACATGATTTCTATTCATGCCGCATTTGATGGTTCCTAAGCCTGAATCATCGGCAACGAGCAAAACAATCCCTGTGCTGTCGTTTACCGGCTGCACATCCTGAACGATGCCTTCTACGAGAATTACTTTTCCGTTGTATTTCTCAAGTGCAGCTTTTTCATCGGCTTCAAAGGCTTCGAAAAGTTCAGTGGCTTTGAGCATAAAGTCGGGTTTGGCAGATTCAAGCCCCGAAACTTTTTTGTTTTTAAGATAAAACCCTATGGCTGCTGCTGCAATGGCAGCAACTATCAGCCCAATAACAAATAGTTTTTTCATAATGGCTTTTTTTGGGGAAGTTTAATTTTCATGCAATTTAAAAGAAAAAACAAAAGGAAAAGTTTACTTGGTATAAATCAGGTTTCAATTTAGTTTTGAAAATTACAAGTGCGTTGCACTTAACCTATTTTAGTATTTCAAAGTTCTATCAGTATCTATATTTTCCCTTTGATTGTTTACATTTGCCCACCATAATTTAATAAAAAATCTTTAGTATGATTAATGTATCGCTTCTCAAAGAAATCTGCGAAACCCCGGGCGCTCCCGGATACGAATCGAAAGTAAGGAAACTGGTGTTTCGCGAAATTGAAAAACTGGTAGATGAAGTTCGTGTGGATTATATGGGCAATGTTATTGCTCTCAAAAAGGGAAAAGACAACTCCAAAAAAGTAATGGTTGCTGCTCACATGGACGAAATCGGATTCATGGTCAGCCATATAAACGATGATGGTTTTTTGAAGTTTCAAACCTTAGGTGGTTTCGACCCTAAAACACTTACTGCACAAAGAGTTATTGTGCATGGCAAACAAGATTTAGTGGGCGTTATGGGAAGCAAACCCATTCACATGATGACCGCAGAGGAGCGGGGAAAAGCACCGCTTATAACCGATTATTATATTGATTTGGGAATGCCTAAGGAAGAAGTAGTTAAGTATATTGAAATCGGCAATACGGTTACCCGCATTGGTGAACTGATAGAAATGGGAGAGTGCGTTACTTCCAAGTCTTTAGACAACCGCCTTTCGGTTTTTATTTTAATAGAAACATTGAAAGAAATCGGAACACCTGCCCACGATTTTTATGCGGTGTTCACAGTGCAGGAAGAAGTGGGTATTAGAGGGGCACATGTCGCGGCTCACAGCATCAGTCCCGATTTTGGTTTCGGATTGGATGTTACTATTGCTTATGATTTGCCCGGAGCCAAACCCGAAGAAGTTACCACTCGATTAGGAAAAGGCACTGCCATAAAAATATTCGACACATCAGCTATCTGCGATTATCGCATGATAGATTTTATGAAAAAAACTGCCGATAAACATAAAATAGACTGGCAACCCGAAGTGCTTGCCGGTGGCGGCACCGATACTGCCGGTATGCAGCGCATGTCCACCCACGGAGTTATAGCGGGTGCAGTTTCTATTCCTACAAGGCATTTGCATCAGGTAATTGAAATGGCACACAAGAAAGATATTCGCAGCAGTATTAATTTGCTCAAACGCTCTTTAGAAGAATTAGCCGATTACGATTGGTCGCACAAATAGTTC
>CAZFFP010000001.1:23706-30751 GCA_964518215.1 uncultured Chitinophagaceae bacterium | reverse complement strand
ATAGAATTTACCTCATAACATTGCTTATCTTCGCTCGAAATAATTCATTCAAAAATGTTTGTTCAGGCTACTGAAATTACCTCTGCGGAAATAGCATCAGATAATCCCATACATCAACGTTTGCTTTATGCTTACGAAGCTGCACAGCCATACATTAAGGGCGATTTGCTTGAAATAGGATGTGGAGAAGGGAGAGGGGTGGAGTTGTTGGTTCAAAAAGCCGACTCTTATACTGCGATTGATAAAATTGCTACCGTAGTTGATAAGTTGAAGCAAAAATATCCCAATGTGCATTTGCTCAATATGTTTGTGCCGCCATTCGAAGGCATTGCAGATAATACTTTCGACAGAATTGTTACTTTTCAGGTAATTGAGCATATAGAAGATGATGACTTTTTTGTGAAAGAAATTCAGAGAGTATTAAAGCTGGGAGGTTTTGCCATCATTACTACTCCTAACATTAAAATGTCTCTTACCCGCAATCCCTGGCATATTCGCGAATACACCAAAGAAGAATTGCTACAAATGCTCCGCAAGTATTTTTCAAAAGTAGAGATGAAGGGTGTTTATGGAAGTAGCCGTGTAAACGAATATTTCGAGCGCAACAAAGCTTCTGTGCAGAAATACAAGCGGTTAGATATTTTTAATCTGGAGCAACGATTGCCTCGAAAAATTTTAAAGTTTCCTTATAATATTTTGAATAGAATCAACAGAAATAAACTTCAGAAAGAATTAGACAGCGTAGTGCTCGATATCAACACAGGCGATTTTTCTTTGCAGGAAGCCAACGACCAATGTTTCGATTTTTTTGCCATAGCATATAAATAAATCTTTCATGAATCAGGTGTTCAATACTCAATGGTTTTCAGACGAAAGCATAGCTGCGCTGAAACAGCAATTCAACGAATCGAAACCATACCGCCATTTGGCTGTTGATGGCTTGTTGGATGAAACGTTTGCCAATGTGTTGTTTGAAAATTTTCCGGGCAAGGAAGCCATGCGCAGACATTATGAAGGATTGAATGAAAAAAAATCTGAAGGCTCCAACTTTGAAAATTATCACGAAGCGTTTACTCAATTGCGTCAGGCTCTGGCTTCTCCGCAATTCATTACTTTTCTTGAATCTGTAACCGGAATTAAAGGACTTTTGCTGCCCGATGATTTTCGCGGAGCAGGTGTGCATCAAGGCAGCGATGGAAGTTTTTTAGACATACATGTTGATTTCAGCGTGCATCCGGTTTTGAACTTGCACAGACGGCTGAATTTTTTGGTTTTTTTGAATAAAGGTTGGAAAGATGAGTTTGGTGGTAAGTTGGAACTTTGGAATGCAGATGTTTCGGTGTGCGAAGCCGAATTTTTGCCATCCTTCAATCGTATTGTAATATTTGAAACCAGTGATATTTCTTATCACGGATATGATAAAATTACTGTTCCGCAAGGAATTTACAGAAATTCGTTTTTCGCATATTTCTACACGCCTGTTTCAGAAAATGAAAAGGTAAAATATCATGACACTATTTTTAAACCTCGCCCTTCAGATTCGGGAGCTAAAAAAGTGAAAACCCATGCTAAAGAAACGGTTAAAAATTTGGTGAAGGGAACGCTCAGAAATCTGGGTGTAACGAGTTTCTTCAAAAAATTTGAATAGGTTCAGTTAAAAATTATTCGATGTGTTTTCCCCTACAGGGATGTTTTTCAGCATATCGGCTGTCATATCCTCAAGGTTGAATTCAGGCGACCAGTTCCAGTCTTGTTGCGCATAAGTATCGTCAATTGCAGCGGGCCAGGAAGCAGCAATTTCCTGACGAAAATCCGGTTGGTATTCGATTTTAAAATGTGGGATATGATGCTGAATGGCTTCTGCCAATTCCGAAGGACAAAAACTCATGCCCGAAACATTGTATGAAGTTCTGATTCTAAGATGTTCTCCCGATGTTTCCATTAATTCTATAGTTGCCCGAATGGCATCGGGCATATACATCATCGGTAAATAGGTATCGGGATTTAAGAAGCACTTAAATTGTGCATGTTGAACGGCTTCATTAAAAATATCTACCGCATAGTCGGTAGTGCCGCCACCGGGTTTCGACTTGTAGCTCACAATGCCCGGAAAACGCAAACTGCGAACATCCAATCCTTCTTTCTGAAAGTAATATTGACACCATCCTTCTCCGGCTAATTTACTGATGCCATATACTGTTGTAGGTTCTGTAATGGTATGTTGTGGCGCGGCAGCTTTTGGAGTATTATGCCCGAAAATGGCAATGGTGCTGGGCCAAAACAATTTGCCTATTTTCTGAGTAACACATGCTTCTAAAATATTCAGTAAGCCTTCTGAATTTACTTTCCACGCCTGCATGGGATTGCGCTCACCGGAGGCTGAAAGAATAGCCGCCAAATGATATACCTGAGAAATTTTGTGTTTGCTGAGAATATTATTAACAGCATGAATGTTGGTTACATCCAAAACTTCAAACGGACCATTGCTTAATTCATCGGCAAGGGGTTCTTTCACATCGGATGCGACCACGTTGTCGTTTCCATAAATATTTCTTAGAGCGAATGTGAGTTCTGAACCTATTTGCCCAAAGGCACCTGTTACGAGTATGCGGTCTTTCATGATGCAGTTTCAGATGTAAAAATACGGCTAAGTATTAATTTCGGTAGAGAGCTGTGTTGAAAACTTTGATAAACACCTATTTTAAATACTCTACGAACAAACTAACAACCTTTCACCAAATCGCTTATTTTTGCAAGCCTTACAAAAATTCACTTTTAAGAAAAAAATATACTCCAATGATGAAAAACAAATTTGTTGCTGCTTTTGCTTGTGCTTTTCTATTTTTCGCAGCCCATGCACAAAACAAAACTACACCAACTCCATCGCCCGGAGCTACTAAGTCTCAACCTGCTTCCTCTAAAACCACCAATCCTAAAGCTGCTCCTGCCACTATCCCTCAGGAAGTGCAGCAGCCCGAAACGGTTTTGTTTACTTTGGCAGGCAAGCCTATTCATCTTTCCGAATTTGAATACGTTTATCACAAAAACAACAGCAATGCTGCGGATGCCTACACAAAGCAATCGCTCGAAGATTATTTGAAACTCTACATCAATTTTCGTCTGAAAGTGAAAGAAGCCGAAGACCTCGGCATGGACACCATCGAAGCTATCAAAACCGAATTGAATACTTACCGCCAGCAATTAGCCAAATCGTATTTGTTCGACAGAGAGGTGAATGAACAATTGATACAAGAGGCATATCTGCGCATGAAAAAAGAAATTCGCGCCAGTCATATTCTGGTAGCTTTAGACGAAAGCAGCTTGCCCGGAGACACTTTAGAGGCTTACAAAAAAGCGATGGACATTCGCAAACGCTTGTTGAAAGGGGAGGAGTTTGAAAAACTTGCAAAGCTGCTTTCTGCCGACCCTTCCGCCAAAAACAATGGTGGCGATATTGGTTATTTCACGGTGTTTCAAACCGTTTATCCGTTCGAATCTGCTGTTTACAATCTGAAACCCAATGAAATTTCAATGCCAGTGCGCACCCGCTTCGGTTATCACATTGTGAAAGTTACCGATGTGCGCGAAGCCTTAGGCAAAATGAAAGCCGCTCATATTCTTTTGAAACTTCCTGAAAACCCAACTCCCGAACAAGACAAAACCGTGCGCGAAAAAGCAGAGCATATTTATAAAGAAGTTGTGAGTGGGAATAATACTTTCGAAGAATTGGTTGAACGATATTCGGAAGACAAACAATCGTTTAAAAAAGGCGGAGAACTGCCCGAATTCGGCATCGGCAAAATGGTAGCCGAATTTGAAAATGCCGCTTTTGCTTTAAACAAGGATGGCGATGTTTCAAAACCCGTGCGCACCGAGTTTGGCTATCACATCATTAAGCGCATCAGCCGCGAACCTTTGCCCGATTTTGATGAGGCTAAAGGCGAATTGAAAAAACGTGTGGAGCGCGATTCCCGCTCTTCGATTGCCAAAACCAAAATGATGGACAAAATCAAAGCCGAATATGGTTTTGTAGAGTATCCGAAAAACAAATACAACCTGTTCGATAAAATAGGCGAGAAAGTATTGGAAGCGCGCTTCAAATCTGAAGGATACGAAAACGTAGATGCACCTTTGTTCAATTTAGCCGGAAGAAATTATACACAGGAAAACCTTTTGAAATTTATTGAAGAGCGCCAACGCAGAAAACGCACCGAGCCGGCATCGAAAGTATTCAACGATTACTATAATTTGTTTGTGGAAGAAATTGCCCTTGCTTATGAAGAAACTCAGTTAGAAAGAAAATATCCTGATTTTAAAAACCTCATGAAAGAATATCATGACGGCATTTTGTTGTTCGAACTCACCGATAAAAAAGTGTGGTCGAAAGCCGTATCCGACACCGTTGGATTGCAAGAGTTTCATAAAGCCATACAGAACAAATATATGTGGGGCGAAAGAGCCGACATTACGACTTACACAGTGAAGCCTGAAGTATTGAAAGCTGTGAAAAAAGCTGTAGTTAAAGGCAAAATGACTCCCGGAGCTATTGCTGCCAAATACAATACTAAAGATACTGAAGCGGTGAGTTTCGAAAACTCTAAACATGAAAAAGGACACCACGAAACACTGGATAAAATGAATTGGACTAAGGGTGCTGTTTCAGAAGACAAAACCAATGCTGACGGAAGAATCACCTTTGTGAAAATTAATGATATTCTTGCTCCTGCACCTAAGTTGCTGAATGAAGCGAAAGGGTTCATCATTTCCGATTATCAGGAATATTTAGAAAAATCCTGGATTGCCGAATTGAAAGCGAAATATCCTGTGCAAATAATGCCGGGAGTTTTGGATACTATGGTGAAGAAATAAATGCTGTCGTAGAACAATTTCCATCAAAGCTTTTTATCAAGGGATGAAATCGAGCAATGAAGCAATCTGTTTTATGCCAACAAATCACTTTGGATTCATCCCCCTGCATGGCTGCAAGGCATCCGCACTTCCCCCTTCGCAAGCCCACAAAAGCTACCCGCAAGGGGGACATTTAACTTTCCCAACTTTTGAAGTTTAGTTTTTGATGGATTTATTGCTAATAAGTCCCCCTTGTGCGATGCCTTGAAGCCGAGCGAGGTTTCCTACTGCGTAAAGTAGGAATAAAGGCAGGGGGATGAAATATTTGTCTGAATCGCGGATGATACGGATTACAAGATTGCGCGGATTATAAGTTGAAAAATCAAATCGAAAATAACCAGTCGCATATCGAAGAGGCTGTTTCAAAAGTCTGCTAAGTTTCATAAGTGTCATCCTGAGCCTGTCGAAGGATATAGCATTTACAACTGTTTCATGGTTCGACAGGCTTACCATGACAGACTCTTGAAACAGCCTCGTATCGCCTATCGAAAATTGAATACACTATCCGCGAAATCATTAAATCCGCTTAATCTGTGATTCAGACAACTACTACATTTATTTTAAATCATCAAAAATGATATATTTGATGTGATGTGAAAAGCGAGGGTTTGTTTTCGGAATAACTGCAAGTGACGGAACACGCAATTAGTGGTTCGGAAAATTGCGGGGCTGTAGCCGATAACAGCACCTAATCAATATCCTGGGTTTCGTCCGCCACTGACAGTTAGTGCTTAATGAAGCGTTAGTCCTTTTTATTTACTTTTGCGCTCTAACTGACGGTTTAAAAAATCGAACCAAAAAAATCACTGATTGAGGCAAGTTTTCAGATATATTATCGTTGTTATGCTCGCAGGCAGTTCGACTGCCTGTGATTTTTTTAAGCCCAAGCATCCCGATAAATCTACTATGATTGCAAGAGTTGGTGAGCATTACCTTTTTGCCGAAGACATCGGCTATCTGTTTCAAAATATAGATAGCGATGAAGACAGTGCCGCCATTGCTAAAACCTATGTGGAAGACTGGATTAGAAAAAAGCTGATGGTAGAAACCGCCAAAAAATACCTGCCTGCCGAGCAGCAAAACCTCGAAAAACAAATAGAAGACTATCGCGAGTCGCTGCTCATATTTTTTTATGAGGATGAACTCATTCGCCAAAAACTCGATACCACCGTTACCGATGAAGAACTCGAAGCGTTTTACCAGCAGAACAACAGCAATATCAATTTAGATGAAGACATCATGCAATTGCTCTATATCAAATTGCCCAATGACGCTCCCAAGCTCGATTCCATTCGCTTTTTGTTCAGCCGTTTGTCTGCCAGAAACGAGCAGCAGTTGATTGGTTTGTGTTACAGTTATGCTTCAGAATTTTATCTGAAAGACAGCATCTGGATTTCCAAGCGCCAGGTGATGAACAAAATGCCGGTGGACGATAATTTTCTGAAAACATACAGAAAAGGAAACGCTGTGGGCGAAGTAAGCGATTCGCTTTATATCTATCTTTTGAAGATAAACGACTATAAAGAAAAAGGCGAAGTGGCGCCCCTGCTGTTTGTGAAAGACCGAATGCGATTCATGCTCATCAACAAGCGCAAACAAAAACTTATTTCCGAAGCATACAATAATATTTATCAGACTGCCATAAAAGATGGTAACTTTGAGGTCTTTAACAAATGAGTTTTCCTTTTCAAATAGTGAATATTACATCTATACATCCTGCCCGTCATGGCGAGGAATCGGGCAGCCTTGCGGCACAGCATGACGAAGCCATCTGTTTAAGGTGGCAGTGCAAGATTGCTTCGCTTCACTTTGTTGCGCTCGCAATGACGCTGTTGTTGGCTTTTTTGCCTTTCCACAACGCCAAAGCACAGGATACTTTACTCGTTGACAAACTGCTCGCCATAGTAGGCGACAATATCGTGTTGCTTTCCGACATCGAACTTCAGTTTAACCAAATGGATGCCGAAGGCAATTTGCCCGATGAATTTCGCTGCGAAATATTTGAGCAAATGCTCGTGCAGAAATTGTTTGTGCATCAGGCAAAAATTGACAGCGTATTTGTAGATGAAGATGAAATAGAAAACGAGTTAGACCGAAGAATCCGCTACTTCATCAGCATGATTGGTTCTGTAGAAAG
>CAZFFP010000001.1:0-23606 GCA_964518215.1 uncultured Chitinophagaceae bacterium | reverse complement strand
GGAAGAGGGGAGTTGGTTACAGAATTTGAAGGCTCGGCTTTCCGTTTGCAACCCGGTGAAGTGAGCGAAGTGGTGAAAACCAAATACGGTTACCATATCATTAAAATGTTAGACCAAAAAGGCGAGCGCATTCGTCTCAGCCATATTTTAATCAAAGCCCAGGTAACTTCTTACGATTTGAATCAGGCAAAGCAGTTTTTAGATTCCATACGCACGCTCATCATGGAAAAGAGCATCACTTTTGAAGAAGCCGTGAATAAATTTTCGGAAGACGATGAAAGTAAAAATCAGGGCGGCTTACTAATCAATCCGCAAACAGGCAATTCGAGTTTTGAAATCGGTCAGTTAGATAAAAGCGCTTATTTCGCTATTGATAAACTGGTTCCGGGCGATATTTCCAAACCCACATTGTTTGCTTCGCCCGATGGTGAGCAGGCATATCGCATCATTCTTTTGCGCAGCGAAAGTCAGCCGCATGTTGCCAATTTGAAAGATGATTATTATAAAATAAAAGCTGCCGCTTTACAACAAAAGCAAGAAAGTGAAATGGAAAAATGGGCAATCGGCAAACTCAGAACTACTTATGTTTGGCTTGCCGATGATTATAATGAATGTCCCAATATGAAATTATGGTATCAAAAACAAGCATCAAATAAAGATAAACTATGACGCAATTTAATTCTGAAGTAGAAGCTATTGACGCGCTCGCTGCCACACACGGTAAACTAAAAAAGGAAATTGCCAAAAAAATAGTCGGGCAAAATGAAGTTATCGAGTTTGTGCTCATTTCTTTGTTTTGCGATGGGCACAGCCTTTTGGTGGGCGTGCCCGGTCTTGCCAAAACACTTTTGGTGAACACCATTGCCGATGTGCTCGACCTTAAATTTAAACGGGTGCAGTTCACCCCCGACCTGATGCCTTCAGATATTACCGGCTCAGAAATTTTCGAGCAGGGGCAAGGGTTCCGTTTCATTCGCGGACCTATTTTCGCCAATATAATTTTAGCTGACGAAATCAACCGCACACCGCCCAAAACTCAGGCGGCTTTGCTCGAAGCCATGCAGGAACGCAATGTAACCGTTGGCGGGGCATTGCATAAAATAGATTTGCCGTTTTTCGTTTTAGCCACACAAAACCCTATTGAGCAGGAAGGCACTTATCCGTTGCCCGAAGCGCAGTTAGACCGTTTCATGTTCAATATTGTGGTGGATTATCCATCGTTTGAAGAAGAGTTGAATGTGGTGAAAAGCACTACCACCGCCAATATGGCAACTATTGAAAAACAAATCAGCGCGCAAGAAATTCTATACTTTCAGCAACTGATTAGAAAAGTGCCTATTGCCGACAATGTATTAGAATATGCCGTGAATCTTGCGGTGAAAACCCGCCCGCAAACTGCCAAAGCTACTGCCGAAGTGAACAACTATCTTTCATGGGGCGCAGGTCCGAGAGCTTCACAGTTTTTAGCTTTGGGAGCCAAATGTCATGCGGCATTGAAAGGCAAATACTCTCCCGATATTGAAGATGTGAAAGCCGTAGCGTTGCCCATTTTGCGCCACCGCATCGTGAAAAACTACAAAGCCGAAGCCGAAGGCGTAAGCGTTGATGATATTATTAAGGGGCTGCTTTAAAGGATAGATATTAGATTTATGGCTATTCCTTTATAAATCTCACGTTATGATTAAGTAAAATCACAGCGCGGAAGTCAGGGAGGAGTTGGTTGTTGCCCGATGGCAAAAGGATGAACTCAGCGGAAATGTGATTCATTGTTTTTAAGAAAAAAAGTGAACCCACAGGCATTGATTCAGAATTAGTTACTGATATTTTGTTACCATCACGTCAGTTTCTTTCAAAACTTAATCGTTCACCTTTAATGCTTTCGTCAAAATTGCCATTGTCATAAACCAAATGTCCGTTTACAAATGTGTGCGAAATTTTTGATTGAAACTGATTGTCTTCAAACATACTCCAGCCACATTTATAAAGAATATTTTCTTTGGAAACTACCCATGGTTTTTCCAAATCTACCAATACTAAATCTGCATGATATCCTTCGCGAATAAAACCGCGTTTTTCAATTTGAAATAGTATTGCCACATTATGACAAGCTTTCTGAACAATATGTTCCAAAGTAATTTTTCGCTGATGATATGATTCCAGCAGAACCGGCAGGGCATGCTGCACTAATGGTCCGCCCGATGGAGCTTTAAAATAAGTGTTTTGTTTTTCTTCAAAAGTATGGGGTGCATGGTCGGTTGCAATAACATCTATTCTGTTATCATTAAGTGCTTTCCAAATACCTTCACGGTCGGCAGCAGTTTTTACTGCAGGATTCCATTTTATGAGCGCACCTTTGGTTTCATAATCAGCATCGCTGAACCATAAATGATGTATACAGCATTCGGAAGTGATGCGCTTTTTTTCTAAAGGTATCGCATTATCGAAAAGATGCGTTTCTTTTTCAGTAGAAATATGTAGAATGTGTAGTCGAGAGTTAAACTTTTTTGCCAATGAAATCGCAAAAACTGAGGATTGATAACAGGCTTCTTCACTACGTATAAGTGGATGATATTTCATTGGAATATCATCTCCAAATTGTGAGCGATACTCTTCTGCATTTTGTTTTATAATGTTGTCAACCTCGCAATGAGTAGTAATCAAAGTTGGCGATTCCCGAAATATTGCTTCAAGTGCATCAGGATTATCTACCAGCATATCTCCTGTAGAGGAACCCATGAAAATTTTTACACCGCAAATATTTTTTGGATTTGTTTTTTTTATTTCGTCAATATTCTTATTAGTAGTGCCAATGTAAAAAGAATAGTTTGCTAATGAAACCTTTGCCGCACGGGCATATTTGTCTTCTAATAGTTTATGTGTTACAGCGCTAGGAACAGTATTAGGCATTTCCATGTATGAGGTAATGCCGCCAGCAACGGCAGCCTTTGCTTCGGTATAAATTTCAGCTTTGTGGGTTAAGCCCGGTTCTCTAAAATGCACTTGGTCGTCAATCAGCCCGGGAATGAGAATTTTTCCTATACAATCTATTTCCACATGATTTTCTTCACAAGAGATATTCGAGTCAATTTGTGCGATAATACCAGCTTTTACCAATACATCGGCATAAAATTGCTTTCCTTCGTTGATAATAAGAGGCTTTTTAAGGAGATATGTTTTGCTCATTTTCTTTTTTTTTCATCAGTTAAATAGTATAAAGCTAAGATAAGTCTTGAATTTTGTGCAATTATCAAAATTTCTATTTTTTTTAACACTTAATTGCTGTAATTAAGCATTGAAAATTTAAAGCATGAAAATTCATACAGTAAAATTTCACAAAGAATTCAGCGCCCCTATTGATAAAGTTTGGGCAGATTTCAGCAACCATGAAAATTTGGGAAAAATTTTCGGGCAACGCATGAGCAGAATTGTTGACAGCTCCGATGCTGCTAATGTGAATGGAATAGATTCCGTAAGAAAAATCCATATTCCTTTACTTCCATTTGAAGAAACTATCAGAAAAGCAGAGCGTCCACACCTAATTGAATATCAAATCAGCAAAGGAACTCCTTTGCACCATCATTATGGATCGATGATTTTTAAAACACTTCCGAATGGCAATACAGAATTAGACTATTCTATCGAAATGGGTAGCCGCTATCCTTTCCTTGGAAAAATCGTAGCCGTAGTTTTAGAAAAATCCATTAGTGAAAGTTTAGATAATTACGCAAAGCATTGCAATAAATAATAATGAAAAAATGCAGGTTGGACAGCCTATGCTTCATGTCCTGATGTCATAAAGGAAGCAATAAACCATGTGTGCACTTGGAGCTAAAATCGTTTAATACAAATCATCTAACTGCAGTCGAAGATATTTTCTTACAGCAAGCCAAGTGCTTATTAGCGAAATCAATATGCCGGTAGATATCACCAACAGGAAAATTACTCCGAAAGCCATCAAATCATTAGGCTCAATAAAGTTAGGAATACGATTTTGAACATAATACAACAAGCCCAACAGAGCAATCACTGCTATGATGCCACTCATCGCTCCGTTAAAAATGCCCCTGCCTATGTATGGTTTAATAATGAACCACCGGGTAGCGCCTACCAACTGCATACTTCTAATGAGGAAACGTTGCGAATACATCAGAAGTCGTATGGTGCTGTCTATAAGCGTAAGAGAAATAAAAAATATTAAAGCCGCCAATCCTCCCAAAATAAGGCTGATATTTCTGATGTTTTTATTAACCAATGTTATCAGGGCTTTCATGTAATATACTTCTTCAACCATAGGGTTTTGCAACAGTCGTTCCTCAATTACTTTGAGGCTGTCATCGTTGGCAAAATCAGCATTCAGGTAAATATTTAAAGAAGCATACAGAGGATTGTAGCCCAATACTTCAAGGTCCTCTCCATATTGTTGGTTCATGATTTTTGCAGCCTCATCCTTTGAAAGGTATTCCGTAGATTTTACAAAAGGCTCTCGGTCGAGAGCCTTTTGAAAACTGAATATGTCCACTTCATTTAAATTATCTTTCAAGATTAGAGTAATTTCTATGTTTTCTCTAAAGTAACGAGAGATTTTTTGCGATAGAAATACGAAAGTTCCCAGAATTCCGAGTAGAAACAGAACCAAAGTAATGCTTACAATAGAATAAAAAAATGAAGGCTGCGATTTTTTTCGAAATCCGTCTTTTCCTGCCTGCATAGCTGTTTTTTATGAACAAACGAAAATAGAAAAATTAAAAGCAAAGTTTTTTCACAAATACACAGTTAATGATAACCATTGGAAACATTAAACGATAAACAGGAACATTATTCTATAAAATGCTTTTCTATCAATAATCTGAAAGTGTCTTCGGTGAGTGGTTTTTCGATAAAATCGGAAACCAAACCGGAGTTCAATGCCTGAGCTTTATCGTTGCTTCTTTGCGAACTGGTGAGGATGACAATTTTTGAATAGTCTTTGCATTTCACATAGTCTTTATAAATTTCGAGAAATTCTATACCGTCTATTACCGGCATGTTCAGGTCTAAAAGAATTAACTCAGGACAAGCATCAACGCTCAATAAATATTCCAGTGCTTCTCTGCCATTTTTAACTTCATCTACCAGTGTTGTCTGGTCATTTTCCACAATAGTCATCTTCGACAGAAAATTAGATGCAGGGTCGTCATCTACCAATAGCACTTTGTTGAGTTTTTTCATAGTTTAAAATAAATTTTAAAAATAGTTCCTTTATCAATTTCGCTTGCCACTTCTATTTCAGCGCCATTCGAGTCTAAAATAGATTTTATCATGTGCAGACCAATTCCGGAACCTTCGGTATTTTCGTGAAAACGCCTGAACATTCCGAAAAGTTTGTCTTTATGCAAAGCTAAATTAATTCCCATTCCATTGTCAGCAACGGTTAATAATATTTTGTTTCCTTCCCGCTTGCTGGCAATATGAATTACAGGAGGGGTTTCAGTTTTTCTGAATTTGATACTGTTAGAAATCAGATTCTGAAGAATGCTGTTCAAATGAATGGCTGGAAATTTGACTGAAGCCACCGAAAAATCTGATTGGATAACAGCCTGATGAGTATGAATTTGTTCTGCCAAAGTTTCTTTCACTTCTGTTAATGCTTTTTCATAGAAAACTTCTTCTTTTGGCAACTCTATAGTTTTTGACAGAGAGAAAATTTTTTCCATTGCCAAAACTTTTTGATGGAGATTGTTCACCGAAAGTTTTATGAGTTCAAACTCTGTAGTATGTTCTTCTTTCACGGCTTTTTTCTTTTCCATCAGTTGCACCAATGCCTGAATGTTTGAAACCGGTGATTTAATATCATGCGAACTCACATGAGCAAAATGTTCCAGATTAAGATTAGCTAATTCTAATTTTTCGGTTTTTTGTTTCAATTCACGATTGGCATCCTTCAGCATTTTTCTGCTGGGAAATTTCAATGCCAAAGGCATAATTTTTATAAACATAGCAGCCGTTAAAATTGAAACTGTTCCGGTAAATAATTTTAATAAGCCTTCCAATCTGTATATCGGTTTCCAAACGGAAATAATATCGAGCAAATGTGTAGCTCCGCAAGAAAAAATGAACAATCCAAACATTGCGAACAAGAAAGAAAACTTGATGTCTTTTCTTTTGTAGATAAAATATAATAGTGTGAATGGTATGGTGAAATATGCCAAAACAATTATGCCGTCACCAATTACATTGGTCCAAAGCACATCGGGTTTCCAAAAGTAGCAATGACCATGCGGCATAAAATCTGAATCAAACAATCGCCTGAAGAATTCCATAGAATTGAGTTTTGTAAATAAAGATGCACCAAAAAACTTTTAATACAATACCTCATTTTTACTGACAAAAATCACTTACTAAGCCAATCTTAATCATCATAACACTTATTCTATTTGAATATTTTTGTATTAAACAAAAATTAAAACAACATGAAGAAAAGAGAACCTGTTAGTTATATCATGACAAAAGATGTTTACGTTGTGCAGGAAACGCACCGGTTGACAGATGCCGTAGCTATTTTGAAAAAGCACAAAATCCGTCACCTTCCGGTAATGAAAGGCAATGAAGTATCGGGCATTATTAGTCGCACCGATATCAATCGCCTTACTTTCGGGGCATTGTTCGACAATCAGGAAGGGTCTGACGAAGCAGTATTGGAAATGCTCTCGATTACTCAGGTAATGACGAGTAAACCCCGCACTGTAAGCCCCAACGATTCTATCAGAGACGTGGCAGAAATTTTTGCCAAGGAAGAATACCACGCATTGCCTGTGGTTGAAAATGGAGAACTGAAAGGCATAGTAACTACCACCGATGTGATTAGTTACATGTTGGAGCAGTATTAAAAATTGAACCTGACTCAAAAACCTATAATACTTACCCTGCCAAAAGCAGGGTAAGTAGTTTTTATCTTGGATGATGTTGAGGGCAGATTTAGTTTGCTTCGTATTACTTTCAAAGACTTACATTAATCTATTATCTTTTGCAATCTGCAAACGACTTACGGCTGACAACTGTATGCTTTAAGCTATAAAGAGTATTTCCTATGTTTAATTCAAATGCTTTTTTGCTTTTAAAATATAGTTCGTATATTTACGAACAATAGAGCATTTCAAATGCCTGTAACAAAGCAAAAATATACCGATAAGCAAGAATTAGTTGCAAAGTTTGCCAATGCTTTATCGCATCCGGTAAGAGTGTCTATTCTTCAATTGCTGTCGAATCAAAGTTGTTGTTATCATGGCGACATGGCAGACGAACTGCCAATAGCAGCAAGCACTTTATCTCAACATTTAAAGGTATTGAAAGATGCCGGACTGATTCAGGGCGAAATCAATCCACCCAAAACAAAGTATTGTATCAACAGAGAAAACTGGTCGTTAGCGAAAGGATTGCTGATTGGTTTTTTTGATTAATGAAATTTTTAGAATAGTTCGTTGTTATGCGAATAACTATTTTTTAGTGAGTTTAAAATATAACGCTATGAAGAATATCAAAGTATTCGGACCCGGATGCCCTAAGTGTAAAAACACCTACAATAATGTTTTGGAAGCGCTGAAACAAACCGGCATTGAAGCCAATGTTGAAAAAATCGAAGACATTGAGGAAATGATGAAGTATAATATTCTCATGACACCTGTTTTGATGATTGATGAAGATGTTAAAGTGAAGGGCAGGGTAGTGCCTGTAACCGAAATTGTGGCACTTTTAAATAAATAACCTCAGTAGTGGCTAACAGCACTGATTGCTGTAACAAACCCTGATGTTGTTAAAATCAAACTGCATGTTCGATTGGATTCAATACTTTGCCGATTGGTTGATTTATTCGCTGTTTAATATTGCTGCAGATACGCGTTTGGGCAAAGCGCTCAACTTCTTCGTGTATGATACGCTCAAAATATTAATCCTTTTGTTTCTGATTGTTTTTCTTATGGGTGTTGTAAATGCCTATTTTCCTATTGAGCGCTTAAGAGATTATCTAAACCGTAAAAAATTGTTTGGTTTAGAATATTTTTTTGCTTCGCTCTTTGGTGCCATTACACCTTTTTGTTCCTGCTCATCTGTTCCATTATTTATTGGATTTGTTCAGGGAGGAATTCCTTTAGGAGTAACCTTATCATTTCTTATCGCTTCGCCATTGGTCAACGAAGTTGCCATAGCTATGTTTTTAGGAATGTTTGGTTGGAAAGCCACACTTACCTATGCTGTATCGGGAGTTTTGCTGGGCACTATTGGTGGTTGGATATTGGGCAAATTCAATTTAGAACCGCTACTGACAGACTGGGTAAAACAATTACTCTCAAACACTTCATCAAAAGCAGAGGGGTTTGAAGCAGAAACTAAAACTTTAATAGAGCGACTTCCCGAAATTACCCGAAGCGCATGGAACATTGTAAGGAGCGTGTTGCTCTATGTTATTATTGGTATTGCCATTGGCGCGGCTATGCATGGTTATGTGCCTGAAAATTTCTTCGCTGAATATTTGGGCACCGGAGCTTGGTGGACAGTTCCGCTGGCAGTAATTCTGGCTGTGCCTATGTATGCCAATGCTGCGGGTATTGTGCCCGTTATTCAAGTGTTTGTGGCAAAGGGTGTTCCGCTTGGAACGGCTATTGCTTTTATGATGGCTACGGTAGGACTTTCAATTCCCGAAGGAACACTGCTCAAAAAAGTAATGTCGCTGAAACTCATCGCTATTTACTTCGGAATGGTTACGCTGTTTATTATCATTTCAGGATACATCTTCAATATTATACTATGAAAACAAAACCAGCATTACTCATCGAACTCTGGATGGAAGCAAGAACCCGCTTCAGCAATCAAATAGAACTCGTTACAGAGAATGATTTAGCAAAAAAGCTTTCGCCTGCTCCCAACAGTATCGGATTTTTAATCAGGCATGTTGGCGATGTAGAATTGCTGTTTGCAAAAAATGTTTTCGGGGCAAGCGATCTAAAAGTTTCAGCCAAGACAGTTATTGCACAGAAAGACACCGGAGAATGGAACCATCTTCAGGAATTAAAAGATTATGCGGCATCTTCTTTTGAACAACTAAGAATAATAGTTGAAAAACAATCGGATGCAGATTGGGAGACAATGATTACTACCAAAGAATTTGGCGCTAAAACAAAAGCGGAAGCCTTCGGAAGAATAATATCGCATACGGCATATCATGCGGTCAAATAGCAATGATTTTAAAATATGGTAACCATTAAAAAATTTACATCATGAAAAAACATTTCACACTCGCATTATTAACCGGCTTTATTTTTTTGTTTTCGTTTCTTAAAGCAGCGGCTCAAAACAATTCTCAATCATCTGAAGCTACAAAGTTTGAAGTCATTCAATTTCATTCAGAGCATCGTTGCAAAACCTGTATGAAAATTGAAGAATACTCGAAAGAAACCGTAACCGCCTATCCCGATTTTATTTTCAGAATGGTGAATATTGACGATAAGCAAAACGATAAAATAGTGAAGCAATTTCTGGCATTTGGCACTTCGCTTTTTCTATACGAACCTGCTACCGGAAAAAAGAATGATTTAACAGATTTTGCTTTCATGAATGCGGGTAATAAAGACAAGTTCATCAAAGAATTGAAGAAGCATATTGATGAATTTAAAAAAGCAAAATAATGGAATGGCTCACTGATTTAGCACAAAACCGTGAGGCTCCGTTAATGGCGGCATTTGCATTAGGACTGCTTACGGCTGTCAGTCCATGCCCATTGGCAACCAATATCACTGCCACCGCCTATATCGCCAAAACTATTTCCAACAAAAACAAAGTTTTGCTGAGCGGCTTGCTTTATACGCTTGGGCGAATGTTGTCTTATACCGCATTAGGCGCTGCGATTTATTTCGGTGCCAGCAAGTTTGAAATCGCCAGAGTTTTTCAGGGCAATGGCGAAAAAATTATTGGACCTGTAATGATTTTTATTGGGTTGATTATGCTCGATATCATTAAACTGAATTTTCTTCCCAACATAAACATTACCGATAAGCTTTCCGAAAAATTTAAAGACAAGGGACTTACAGGTTCCTTTTTACTAGGAGCATTGTTTGCACTTGCCTTTTGTCCTTACAGCGGAGCATTATTTTTTGCCATGCTCATTCCCATGACTCTTTCTGCAAGCGCAGGTTTAGGATTGCCTATTGTGTTTGCTGTTGGAACCGGTTTGCCGGTAATTATTTTCGCTTTTGTTATCGCTTATAGTTTCAGCAAATTAGGAGCATATTTCAAAGCCATTCAGCGTATTGAAAAAGTAATGCGAATGATTGCCGGGGTTATTTTTATTCTTACCGGAATCTACTACTTGAATATCTATCTGAAGTTGTTATAAGATTTCTTTATTGTCTATTTGCTTCTTGTTGGCAGGCAATTCACAGTTACCCGAACCGCCACAGCCGGTGTTGGTAAATGCCTGAAATAAAAAGAATACGGAAATAAATGCCGATAAGGCACTGTGCGACTGAATGGCATGAAAGCCTGCGTATAGTCCGAATGCCAATCGCAACCAACGCATAAAATGCCAATTATTGAGGAGGTTTTCTTTCATTATTTAAGCAGCTTTAGAAGCATAATAATTCACATCTAACCAAGAGCCGCCATTCGCGCATTCAATGCCGCGTTGTTGGAGCAGTTGTGCTGCCATACCGCTCCTGTTGCCCGAAGCGCAACACAACACCAATGGCATTTTCAACGATTTAATTTCGTCTAAACGAAAATTCATTTCGTGCAATGGAATGTTTACGGAGCCGGCCACGTGTCCGCCTTGAAACTCTTCGGGAGTGCGCACATCTACTATGGTGCCCTCTTTTGATTGGATGATTTTTTCGATGTTCATAATCATTGTGTTTTTTCTTTTTTGAAAATATTCAGCAATAAACCTCCCATCAGCGCACCATACAGCGGAGAGTTGACAGGAGAAGAAGTAATGGCACATGAGCCGGACATACAACCGATTTGTTGCCAGTAAAAATATCCGGCTACCGCGCCTATAAATACGCCTATCAGGGTGAGATAATATTTTCTAATCAGTGTCATATTCTTAGTGTTAAACCATATAATTCTCTGATGCAAAATTACGTTCGCAATATTTGCCTTAGTGCAACATTTGTTACATAAGCAGCCACATCAATGCCGCTATTAAAGCTAATTGCACGGCAAAAACAACAGCGCCTATTCTCATGCCTCTTCTGCCCGATAAATACAGATTTTTAAAACTCACTTTTAATCCAATAGCTGCCATCGCAATGGTTAAAGTGATTTTTCCGATAGTATCTAAAGCCGATAACATCGAAGCGGGAATATTTAATGCCGAAGTAAGAATGGTAATGAAAATAAATCCCCATAAATACCAGGGCAAGTGAAAATGCTCTTTCCAGTTTTTCGCATGGTCTTTATGAATCAAATAATTGAACAGAATTAATCCTGGCGACAACATTGCCACTCTCGCTAATTTGATGGTAATGGCAGCTTCGCCCACTTCGTTGCTGATGGCGTATCCCGCACCGGCAACATTTCCTACTGAATGTAAACTGCCGCCTATCAACATGCCGAGGTGTGTAGCGGCAAAATCGAATTTCAATAATGCAAAAGGCAACACAATCATCCCAATACTTCCGAACAGATTTACTACTGCCATCGAAATCGCCACATCGTCTTTGTTTTTTGAAACACCGGGAGCCAATGCTGCAATGGCTGAAGAGCCGCAAATGGCGGTGCCGAAACCTACCAGCCAACCTGTGGAACCCGGACAGTTCACTTTTTTTGCCAAATAGAAAGTAAACAAAATCATAAACACTACCATTGCCGCAATAATGACAAAACTCTGCGCACCCAAAGCAGCTATGTGTGTGTAGTTGATGCTGAAAGCAAGAAACAGAATAGATAACTCCAATAGTTTTCCACTGGTGAAAGAAATGCCCGATTGAAAGGGCGCAGGTATGTTCATCAGGTTTCCCGCAATAATGCCTAACAACAACGCTACAAGTATGCTGTTGAAAGTAGCCGGCAAATAGGGTGAAACAAAATAGGCAAGCAAGCCCAATGCGCCCGACAACAATATGCCTTTAAATTCCCTCTGAAACTGCACCATCATCAAGGCTTGGTTAAATCTCCTTTCCAGATTAAAATGCCACCATTGAGATTATACACACTAGCGAAGCCGTTTTGAACCATGTATTTGGCGGCATTGCTGCTTCTGGCTCCACTGCGACAATACACCATATAAGTTTTCGATTTGTCTAAAGCATTTATTTTTTGCTCAAAATCATTGTTGTTGATGTCTGCAAAAATGGATGTGCTTGGAATGTATCCGGCAGAAATTTCGCCCGGAGTGCGCACATCAACAACTACCGCGTCAGGCTCTTGTGCAATTTTTTGAAATTCGCTTTGATTAATGTTTTTGTAAGAATCCTTTTGATTCGATTGGCTTTGGGATTCGGAACTGCAACCCAAAAACGCGAATATGAATATGGATGCTAAAATGAAATTTGATCGATAATTTTTCATGAGATTAAATTTTTGTTTTACAAAGGTCATACTAATAAAAGTGGAATTGTGCGACAATTATCACATAAAGAATCGAGAGCATTTACCGAAACACTGGCATCGGATGCAACCATTTTTCAGTTATTCAAATCTGTAAACTATCTCATGAATTAAATTATTTACCCAATGATAGTTATCGCTTTTGCTTCGGGAATTATAGCATGGACTTTTCTGGAATACATGCTGCATCGTTTTTTAGGTCATGTTCACAAAGGAAAAAATCTTTTCAAGACTGAGCATTTACTTCATCATTCCAAAGCGCATTATTTTGCTCCGGCACATAAAAAAGCATTGGCGGCTTTCGTGGTGGCTTCCATTCTTTTTATTCTTTTGGCAGGGGTGTTTTCGCCCGAAATTTCATTGGCGTTTGTTATAGGCTTGGTGGGCATGTATGGCTTGTATGAAACCAGTCATTTTCGTTTTCATAAAACCGACCCTGTTGCTGCGCCATTTATTGTTTTGCGCAAACATCATTTCTACCATCACTTCCATAATCCGAAAATTAACTTTGGAGTTACCACCCGTTTTTGGGACAGAATTTTCGGCACGTTTGTTCCGGTTGAAAAAGTTACGGTTCCCAGACGCTTGTGTATGGATTGGCTGCTTTCAGGAGACGAGATAAAACCTGAATACAAGATGCATTTTATAACAAGTTAGTTCAAATTAAATTTGTGTAATAAATGTATTATGAGAGTGCGCTATGGTGCATAAATACTTTATTATTTATGCATTTATTTGAACATTAAATTCTATGTTTTATCTAAAAGATTTTCAAAGTTAGTTTCCTTTTGTTGAAGACGATATTTTATGCAGAAATTGGTGAAATATATATGTTGTCTGAAAAAATCAATTTGAATTCTCAGCCATTCTTCTTCTAACATTGTTTGATTAAAATTTTGAAATTCTTTAAAGAGTTTCCCTGAAATGTATTTGTATTGTTCTGTCCCCAAATACTCTAAATCAGCATCAGCAAGAATCATTTCTAAATTATTCTGAGGTTTTTGGGGGATTTTGGTGGCTAAAATCATACCCGATATTTTCTGAATATCGCTGCTGCTTAGTTTGTGTTTTTTTAGATATTTACGAGCGAGTTTGCAGCTTTCTTTTTCATGATTCGCATAGGCGTTTAAAAATCCAGAATCGTGATACAGTGCCGCTATTTTAATTAAATAGGTCTCCTGCTCGGAAATATTTTCGTAGCGACTAATGGTTTCGACATTTTTTAATACATAACGTGTGTGTTCTAAATTGTGATAGGTGAGTTTTTCTGACAAACCACTTTCCAGCACTTGTAAAATTTCCGATTCAATTTCACAGTATGTATAATGTGTAATCACAATTAGTGATTTGGTTTATGTTTAATAATACCGCCACTTGCTTCTTTAATACTGTTTACATACATAAAAGCGTTTGGGTCAATTTTGCTGATTGCATTTTTAATACTTAATAGTTCAAGCCTTGTAACAATGGTTACAACAATGTCGCAATTATGTTTAATATCAAAAGCTCCGGGTAAATACCCGCGTTCACCTTTATATACTGTAATTCCTTTTCGGAAATTATTTACTATAAGAGATTTAATTTCTTCATTATTACTACTAATAATAGTAAGTGCGGTATATTCTTCAATACCATCAACTACATAATCTATAGCTTTCGATGCAGTAAAATAGGTGATAAATGAATACATTGCTGTTTCAATGCCAAGTTTTATGGCTGCAGTAGAAAAAATTATTGCATTGATCAGTAAGATCACCTCGCTCATGGTGAGTCCGATTCTTCTTCTAGTAAGCACAGCTAATATCTCGGTTCCATCTACCATTCCGCCAGTGCGAATAACCAATCCGATTCCCGAACCAATAATAGCACCGCCAAAAATGGCTATGAGTAACTTATCGGTTGTAATAGGATTTATTGGTATAATTTCAAGGCCAATAGCTAAAAAAAATATGGTGATGATGGTTCTTATTGCTACTTCGCGCGAAACAAATTTATATGCTAAAAAGATAAAAATGGAATTACTTAATAGCAATATGATACTCACCTTGACATGATATATTTCATGAGCAAGAATGGAAATTCCTATTACTCCACCGTCTAAAAAGCTATTAGGAATCATAAAGCCTTTTAATGCCAGTAGCGCTAAACATACACCCAATAACATTTGGGCAAAAGATGCAGGCGTGTATAAGTTTTTCCAATTTATTTTGCCTGAATTTTCATTCATTAATATCATGTTGCGAAATTAAAATAATGTTCAAGGAATGAAAGTGTTTATTTTTTTTCAATATAAAACATACTCATTAAACCTTTATTTTTTGCGTCAATTTTTCCCCTATAAATGCAGTCGAAATTGTTATGAACAAATTCATAAGTGGTTTGGCTAATATTAATTTGTCCTGGATCACAATTTTCTTCCATGCGGGAGGCTATGTTCACGGTATCGCCCCAAATATCGTAGGCATATTTCTTCATTCCTACTATTCCTGCAATAACTTCTCCGCTGTTGATTCCTATTCTTATTTCAAAAGTTTTGTCTTTTAGTTTTTGTTTTCTTTTTAGCATGAAATCACGAATTTCTATTGCGGCATTAACAATATCAGTTGCATGATTATCATTGGCAATAGGCAATCCTGAAACGGCTAAATATGCGTCACCAACAGTTTTTATTTTTTCTATTGAATATTTTTCAATAATCTCGTCAAAAGCTTTGAAGCACTCATGTATTTCGTTTACCAATTCTTGAGGAGTCATTTTTTCGCTCAGCTTAGTGAATCCTTTAAAATCGGTAAAAATTACGGTTACATTTTTAAACAGTTTTGCTTCAGCGCTGCCTTTTTTTTTTAGCTCATGCGCAACTTCAACCGGTAGAATATTTAACAATAGTATTTCGCTTCTTTGTTTTTCAATATCGAGTAAGTCATAAGCTTTTTGAATTTCTTCTTTCTTCTCGCGCTCTAAAACTACTTCTTGCTCTTTCTTTTCTATTTGATAGCCAAATTGCAGGCTTTCAATTTTTTTACTAGTTTCTTCGTTTTCTAATTTTTTATTTAAATCAACGTATTGTTCATAATATTCTAGAGCCTCATTTGCTTTGTTTTCTGCTTTTTTAAGTTGATATAATGTTTTAAGAATGGTGCATTTAATATTATTTATTCCTGCTTCTTCTGTAATTTTCAGAGCACTTTCTAAATACTCCATTGCCTTGTCAAACTCGTTGAGCAACAAATAGCATTCTCCAATTAAATCTTTTACTTTAGCAATTTCTGATTTGTAGCCCATCTTTTCGGCTAATTCAAGAGCCTCAGAATATGAATCTATTGCTTTTTCATATTCTCCCTCATTTTTATAAATAGAGCCAATCTGATTTATGGCTAAAGCCAAAGTATAATCTACATTTATTTCTCTCGAAATTCTTATAGAATCATTTAAAACTTCGAGTGCTTTCTTGTTATTGTTATTGTTGATGTAGCTGCTTCCAATATTGTTTAGTGCTAATGCTATTCCTTTCTTATCATTTACTTCTTCGAAAAGGTTAAGTGCAGAAAGATTATTTTTTAATTCCTCATCATGTTTTTTTTGGTAATTATTAATAACGCCAATGTTTATTAAAGCTAAACCCGCATTACTTTTATTGCCAAGTTTCTCGTGAATTTTTAATGATTCAAAGTAGTTTTTAATGGCTTCAGTATAATTGCCTTGATATTTTTGAAGTATACCAATATTGTTGAAACACATAGCAATACCCGATCTGTCATTACATTCTTCAAAAAGTAATTTGGCTTTGTTATAATTTTCAAGTGCTACAATATAATTTCCTTGTTGTTCATTAATAATGGCAATATGGTTTATGGAATGTCCTATTCTAGCTTTATTGTTTGTTTTAGAAAAAAACATTATTGATCTATTAAAAAACTCTTTTGCCTCGTTGTATGTCCCCTTTAACCAATGAATATCACCCTTGAAAAAGTTTACCCAACCCCGATAGTTATCGTCATTAAGCTGTTCGGCTATTGCTTCCAGAGTAATAATGTGTTTTGCTCCTTCAGTGCTATTTATAGAGTTGTATTTTCTGTAGATAGAAACTATTAATTCTGCTTGTTGGTTTAAACCGGAAGTTTGCGTAAGTATTGCTTCTAATTCTTCAATTTCTTGTTTAAAAGCCATTTAAAATACGGGTAGGTTGGTTAAAGAAATATAAAAAGAAGCTCTAATTTTTTCTGATTCCGGTACAAAATACTCTCATTCTGTTATCAAGTCTGTCGGAAGCATAAATTTCTATTCCTTTAACAAAAGTACCCACGGGGCATGTTGACATATGAGTGATGTCGTCAGCATTAGCATATGGTGCATTGATAAGTGATTCTATCCCCATTCCGGATTCCGTTGTGGTATAGCCCGAAGCAAGCGTTGTGCACCTTAATTTCATGTGACCATCTAATTGATTGGTAGCATAAATTTCAATACCTGTGGCTATACGCCCGTTTGGACAGTTTGCTCTATGAAATTGATTATCGGCATTGGTAGCATTCGTGTTTGTTCCACTACCGGCAGATGTAGAGCCGTTATTTAATCCAAACCATGATGAAGTTGTGGTAAGTAAATCGTTTAAAGCAGTGCCATATATACTAATATCTCCATCAAGGTAACTGCCGGTGCAATAGATAGAAATGCCGGTCATTACTGTTTGTGCTGAACTAAATACCACATTATGATATTGGTTGTCAACTGATGTTCCGGGTCCAGTAACTTTAACTACCTGAGAACCACTTACAAATGTAGAGCCAGTCATTGTTATATTGGTAGTATATGTGTTTCCTGTAACACTGAGTTTATCTAATGAGCCGGGAGTTCCGCCAATACCCACGCTTCCGGTTCTTGAAATGGTTCCTGTTGTTCCAACGATATTTGCGATTCCACTCCATGTTGGGTCAGTTTCTAATATCCCAATACTTGATGCGCCCAAACTTCCATCAGCACCTGCAGTTACCACTCTTATTCCAGAACCGGCTAAATCGTTAATTCTTACTAAACCATCATTAAATATTCTCATTCGCTCACTTAGAGTACCTGCATTATTAGTTTTAAAAACTAAATACCCGCTACTACTAGTTGTTACGCTTGTAGATTTTCTTCCTTCAATAGTTCCATAAACCCTAAATTCTGTATTTGTGTTTCTATATCCACCAAGCGAAATAGACCCCCCTAAATCAGCAGCGCCACCTGTATTATTAGACATAATATTAAGCATACCAGGGAAAGTTGATGATGTAGGAGAGCCAAAGCTCGCATAGTCGGGCTCCACAATATCAAGCCTGCTTCGTGGTGTTTGCGTGCCTATTCCTACTCTTCCGTATCCGTCAATCCTCATTCGCTCTAATAGTGCTGTTTCTCCATTTGTTTTAAAAATTAAATACCCTCTTTCGCTTAAGGCATTATCATTTTCTTTTCTTCCCTCAACAGTTCCCCAAACCCTAAAATCTGAAGTTGAAGCAAGAAACCCTGAAAAAGATAATGACCCACCTCCATTAACAAGCCCATTAGTTTCACTGGCCATAATGTTGAGCATTCCGGGAGTAGTTGAATTTGTAACTAAATTAAAAGTTTGTAAGTCCAGGAGTGTTCGGGGTACACTCCAAGTCTCGAAAAAACCAATGCCTACATTTTTTTTAAAAATTGCTGCTGTGTTGGTAGTGCCGCCACTCGCATTTACCAATAAGCCAATACTATTTCCTATATAATTTCCAGATGTTTCAATAAAAGTTCCAACTTTATTGCCGGAGCTTATATTATTAGTTCTGCCATCCGAAAAACTATGACCGATTAAACCACTAAACCCAAAGCTAACCGGACCATATAGGTTGCTAAAAATTCCGAATCCCAAATCGGTAGAGTTTATTGTTAATGCGCTTCCATAACCTCTTTCATTAATTTCCAGTGCATCACCATCGTTTTTTTCTTCAATAAACAATGCAGGAACATTAATAACATCTTCTTCCTCAACAATAGATAGTTTGCCTTTAGGAACAGATGTTCCAATCCCAACTTTTCCGGAAAAAGCATCCGCTCCACGAGTTATTCGCATTCGCTCCCATCCATCTGTTACGAAAGCCAAATCTTTGTTATCAAAAGTTCCTAAATAATTGTTGTTTACTTTTTGGCCAAACAATGGATTATTTGTTGGTGGATTAGTTCCTATGTTACCATTTATATTCCATGAAAGAGAGTTCTTTGCAGTTAATCTCCAAGCTCCGTTAATAAAAACAAACGATGCTACTCCTGAAACCGGATCTATGGAGTGTCCTGCGAAGTATAATAACTGCCCGTCAGTATTATAAATTGTTAAAACCTGACCTTCTTTAGGATTTGATGCTGTGGCATTATTAACTGATACAATTCCATTGTCTGCTATATAAGCAATTGAGATGTTTTCAGGTATGGTAATAGAAGTGCCTGCAGGAATGGTATCTATCTTATACGAAACTGCTCCTTCAATTTTTAACTTGGTTTCAGGATTAGAGGTGCCAATGCCTACATTTTGAGAGAACAGAAAATAGCTAATTATAAGAAAAAATGAGGTAAGTAAAACTTTGCCCATTAAATAGTTTTATAGAGTTAATTCAATTGCTACATAAAAATACTTAGTTTGGGTTTAAATAAAAAGTTTTTTTTGGCCATTAATGATGATTATATTTTAATTATTAACCGTTAAAATACAAAAGGTATCAGCGCTTTTCTTTCTGGCGGATAGTCTCCGAATTTTTGGTGATACCATTCATGATTAGCCCGGGCACGGGGAGCCAGATTGGCAAAAGTCCAGATAGCAAACGATAGTGCCGGAAGCGAAAACACCAGGAGCGCAAAACCCAACCATTCAACAATTTCGCCCATATAGTTGGGTGCAGAAACATATTTGAACATGCCTCCGAATGGAATTTTATAACCCGATTCACCGGGCGTTCTTAAGTTCAGCAAAATATTATCCGATTGAATATTGATAATCAATCCCGAAGCAAACAATGCGAAACCCGCCATAAAATTCCATTGCATAAAATAATCGTTAGGATAAAATGGCTGAATGCTTCCCAAAAAATAACCGTTGATGCTGCCATTTACCAAATTGAAAAAAATGGCATTGAGCATAATGATTACAGGCATTTTTTTATTGTTGTTCGGGTAGCGTAAAGGAAAAATGACGCTTCTGTTGGTATAGTGCAGCAACCACAACATTAGAAAAAAATAATTGTAGGCACTCTTGGGGTATCCGTCCCAAAAAAAGGCAATGGCAAAACAAATAGGAGAGGGGAGTTCCATCAATATCCAACCTAAGGTGTTGTTGATCATTTTGCCCCAATCCTTTCGGGTATGCCTTCCATAAGGCGCGGTAATTTTCATCAATACCGGAATCAATAACAAAGCTAATACCGTCCATGAAATAACAATATAGTCGAACGTGGATAGATTCATTTGTCGGGAAATTTTTGTTTCATGCGCTGTTCTGTTTTATAAAACATCTGTATTACCAAAAGCAGCATAAGCGCTAAACTTAGAAACACTCCCAACCCTTCGTTGATGTTTACAAATAAAGCGGCTGTTCCTGATAAACATAGTATCGCGCCTGCCTTCATCATTTCTTTCGCTGAATAAATTTGTGCAAAATCCCATCGTTCCTGCGATTTCATACTCGAAGCGGTGCGGTAGCCGTATAGCGAATTGATTTTTTTGGGAGGAAATTTCAGCAGTATCCATCCGGCAATAATGAATATGAAACCGGTGGAAGCGGCAATGATGAAAAAGGGGTTGGTTAAGCTTAGTGGCACAATACTTATCAATTCTTTTTGTCTTCAACAATTGAAATCATCTTGTCAATTTTCACTTCTAATTTTTCAATTTTACTTTCTAAAGCACTATTATCGCTTTCAAACAGTCCTCTTGATAACGGTGAATATTTTTATCATCAGTAACTGCATTCTTTACCCTCTACTGGCGCAGTCTGTAGCTAAGCTTTGCCGCGTCTGCGACTTGTGGCTGCAACAACTAACCTAAAGTAATTCTATTCAAATAGCCTTTGTTCCCCTCTACTGGCGCAAGTCTGTAGCTAAGCTTTGCAGCGTTTGCGACTTGTGTCTGCAATAACTAACATAAATTATTTCTATTCAAATAGCCTTTGTTCATTAATAAGTTGAATACATTTTTTTACATCTTTCCATCTTAATCCTTCAAGATTGAAACTGAAAGTTTTTTCATCTTTCGTAATGACTTCCATATCTATAGCAAAGAAATAATCTAAAAATGGAATCAGCATAACCGATTTATAAAGCCACCCTGTTTTGCATCGTATCTCTTTTATGTCATTATATGTAAAAATACTTGCCCTGTTAAATGCCGATAATAATCTACAACTTCTAATCTCGAAGTGTTTATTTTTTATGACGATGCTTTTTGTTATAGTAAGCAACAACACAATAATCAACAAGACCAGTATAATAGTAAATGCTGTTGGGTTAGCATAAAAGTTGATAATTAAAATAATAATAGAACCGACACATACTATTCTATACAGATTTGCAATGAATGCGTTTGAAGTGCTGTAAATTACTTTTTCATTTTTCATGCTACTCTGCTAAAATCATCTCTTAAAATAATATTCACTATTTCTTCATACTTTTTATATCAGTAATCTTCCATCCTTCAGGATACATTTCCAATTTAAAAATAGTTATGGAGTTTAAAACTACAGTTGCATTATTGTCGTTTACTTCTTGTGATACTCTATACTCAATGTAATTAGGTCGTTTAGGCATTCCCGGATAATCTTTCACAATAAATGGAACCAACATTTGTTTCCATAATTCTTTTAAGTCTTTATCAGACATTTTATAAACAGTATCTGCGTAAACACTAAGTCTTTCATTGTTTTGTATCAGCTTCCTTAAATCAACAGTCTTCCAATGCAAATTAATATCCTGTAGATGACTTGAATGTTCATGTAATACAACTACTTCAAAAGGCTGTGCATTTTTAATATCACAAATTTTATGTTCTATATCTTTTGGGAGTTTGTAGGAATGTATCTCGCTATTTTCTTCTTTATAGGCATTAATAGAAGTGCATTTACATCCAGCAATGTAAAAGAAAAATAAAATCAAAACTATAAACAATGTCCAGTTATTCATTTTCTCTCCCTTTATAGTTTTGAAATTTAAACTTTGTATAATTACCTGGATCCTTTATGATTTCAATATTGCTACTTGGGTTTTCCGATAATTTGGATAAATCATTCCATAACTGGTTAGGAGTTTTAAACTTAAACGTCATCATTGAAAATCCGGCAAAATTTCCTTTTTTTGCTGTTTCATTTCCTAATGTTGGGTTTTTAGGAAAAATTTCCTTTAAACCTTCAAAAACATAGGTAGCACAATTAAAATCCTCTGCATTATATTCTGTTACAGTATTAGCAAGATTTTCTAATACTGCTTTTACTTTTAAATCCATACTAACTTGTGCTTCGGTTAACAATCCATCTTCTCTTTCGCTTTTTCCTGTTGTGTTTATTCTTAATAGTCCATCATAATCTTTCATTGTTGATTCTATAAAACTTTCTGTTTGTTTTATGTATTCGTCCGAATCAGTATTTGGATTTGAAAAAACAGCATCAACCCCTATCCCATAAGCAACTTCTCGTTTCTTAGGGTCTCTTGTTGCAGCTAAATGGTAAATTGATACCGTTCCTGTTTTTCTGTAAAATGTCTCACCTTTGATAATTACAGTAGTATAATTTTCAACTGCAATAGCTGCATGACCAGGGTTACGTTCGGCAGAAGCAGACAAAAAGTAAAATACTTCTCTTCCATCAGTATCAACATAAATAATCGGATTATTAGCAAAAGCAGCATAAGGACTCCAGCTTGGATATTTATGTGCTAACGGGTCAACGCTCCAAGCAAACACAACAGGGTCAATGAGAAACTCAAAATTGTTCTCTGCTTCTAATTTTATCAACTTCTTACTTTCTGTATTTAATATAAACCTTCCATATTGCTCATATTGCTTTTTCTCTTTTACTTCTTCAAATAACCCTCTTGAAAGCGTTGAATAACGCTTATCATCAGCAACAGCATTTTTTACACTTGGTAAAGGATTAGGCGTTCTGTCATGCACCCTAATACTTTCATTTTCATTTCTCTGTAAGCCAGCTAAAATGATTTCCTGCAAACACTATTGTTATTTTTGAATCTTACTAATTTGATAGCAAAGTTTATTTACATCAATTCTAAAATCATAAAACCCTTTGTTATAATTTTCAATGAAGTCTATGCTCTTAACATTTTCGTTGACAAGAATATTTTCAAGATCTTCATACCCTTTAACATAAGACATCAGTGTTCCTTCTTGATTAACGTCCATAATATAAATTGAGCAACTTTTTATTAAACTATCCCTTACTACTATGTTAATATTTAGAGATTTGTTAATCATATCATCACAAATTTTAGAATCTTTGTTTTTCACTAAAACCATCGAAATAAACATGTATACAGATTCTGTTCCTTCTAAAAAAACATCTTCTATAGGTATATTTTTTAGTGTTGTGTCTGACAAAATCGTTTTCTCTATTACTTCATGATTGCCATAGTGATTATGTTCATTATTGTTTTTGCAACTTATACATGTGAAGGACATAATAAGTATCAAAGGCAAAATAATTATTGAATTAGTTACTTGTTGTCTCATCTGGATTGTAAATAGATGGAACAGCAATTTGACCCCCTGAGCGTTGTAGTCCATTTTTGTCTATTTTAAAATGTTCAAATATTACCGTTGTTTCGCCTTTATCATTCTTTTGTGAAGAATAATTCCAATACTCTTCAATTACATTTGTTTGATTTCCGCTATCGTCCAATTCGATTGTTTGTTTTCTAGTTACAATATTTTCGAAACCTGGAGCTACACCTAATTCTCTATTTCAATTTTCTAGGTTTCGTCTAACTATTGCAGCATAGCATTCATATTCAACTCGTCATATTGCA